>NZ_JAMXIO010000032.1:0-44661 GCF_059651515.1 Oerskovia sp. 140933 | reverse complement strand
GCACCGTTCCCCGGGGCCGGGCACGCCACGCGCAGCAGGACGGGCGACGGCCCGTCGCCGCGGCACCCCCGCGGTGACGGGCCGTCGAGAAGGAACGGACGAGTGAGGAGCTGACCCATGGCCAGCGAGAGCAACATCCTCGAGATGCGGGGGATCACCAAGGAGTTCCCCGGCGTCAAGGCCCTGCAGGACGTCACGCTGGACGTGCGCCGCGGCGAGGTCCACGCGATCTGCGGGGAGAACGGGGCCGGGAAGTCGACCCTGATGAAGGTGCTGTCGGGCGTCTACCCGCACGGCACGTACGACGGCACGATCGTCATGGACGGCGAGGCGTGCGAGTTCAGGACCATCCGGGACAGCGAGGCCCGCGGGATCGTCATCATCCACCAGGAGCTGGCGCTCGTGCCGCACCTGTCGATCGCGGAGAACATCTTCCTCGGCAACGAGAAGGCGACCGCGGGCGTCGTCGACTGGCACCGCACCACGAGCGAGGCCGCGGCCCTGCTCGAGCGCGTGGGGCTGTCCGAGAACCCCGCGACCAAGGCCATGGACATCGGCGTCGGCAAGCAGCAGCTCGTCGAGATCGCCAAGGCGCTGTCCAAGCGCGTGGACCTGCTCATCCTCGACGAGCCCACCGCGGCGCTCAACGACGAGGACAGCGCCCACCTCCTCAAGCTGATCGACGAGTTCCGCAGCCACGGGATCACCTGCATCATCATCAGCCACAAGCTCAACGAGATCGCCGCGATCGCCGACCGCGTGACCATCCTCCGCGACGGCGCGACGATCGAGACCCTCGACCTGCACGGTGACGAGCCCGTGACCGAGGACCGCATCATCCGCGGCATGGTCGGCCGCTCGCTCGACAGCCGCTTCCCGGACCACGAGCCGACGATCGGCGAGGAGGTCCTGCGCATCGAGGACTGGACGGTCCACCACCCGATCGACACCGAGCGCGTCGTCGTCGACCACGCGAACCTGTTCGTGCGCGCGGGCGAGATCGTGGGCATGGCCGGCCTCATGGGAGCCGGGCGCACCGAGCTCGCGATGAGCGTGTTCGGCCACTCGTACGGCTCCCGGATCTCCGGGACGGTCCTCAAGAACGGATCGCCGATCAGGACCCGCAACGTCGCCGAGGCGATCGGGCACGGGCTGGCCTACGCGACCGAGGACCGCAAGCGGTACGGCCTCAACCTCATCCAGACGATCCGGGAGAACATCTCGGCCTCGGCCCTGGGCAAGGTGTCCCGCTGGGGCGTCGTCGACTCGCAGGCCGAGACGCAGGTCGCCGAGCGCTACCGCACGGACTTCCGCATCAAGGCGCCCACGGTCGAGGCCGTCGCGGGCAAGCTCTCGGGCGGGAACCAGCAGAAGGTCGTCCTGTCGAAGTGGGTGTACTCCGACCCGGACGTCCTCATCCTCGACGAGCCGACCCGTGGCATCGACGTGGGTGCCAAGTACGAGATCTACGCGATCATCAACGCCCTCGCCGACGCCGGCAAGGCCGTGATCGTCATCTCCTCCGAGCTCCCCGAGCTCATCGGCCTGTGCGACCGCGTCTACGCGATGAGCCAGGGCCGGATCACCGGCGAGGTGGCGCGAGCCGACGCCACCCAGGAAGCACTGATGCACTACATGACCATGGACAAGGGAGTCGACGTCCGATGAACGCCGTCAGGGAATACCTCGGCCGCAACGTCCGCCAGTACGGCATCGTCGCGGCACTGCTCGTGATCGTCCTGCTGTTCCAGGTCCTCACGGACGGGCGCCTGCTGTACCCGAACAACGTCGCGAGCCTCATCCAGCAGAACGCCTACGTGATGATCCTGGCGATCGGCATGGTCATGGTGATCGTGGCCGGGCACATCGACCTGTCGGTCGGTTCGGTCGTCGCGTTCGTCGGCGGGCTGTGCGCCATCATGATGAGCCAGTGGGAGCTGCCGTGGCTCCTGGCGGTCGTCCTGTCCCTCGGGGTCGGTGCGCTCGTCGGGATGTGGCAGGGCTTCTGGGTCGCGTACGTCGGGATACCGGCGTTCATCGTGACGCTCGCGGGCATGCTGATCTTCCGTGGTCTGGCGATCGTCCTGGTCGGCACCACGGTCGCGGGCCTGCCCGCCGGGTTCATCGGGATCAGCAACGGGTCGGTGCCCAACTGGTTCGGGTTCGTGGGCGACCTCGACGTCGTGACGCTCGTGATCGGCGCGATCGGGATCGTGGCGTTCGCCGTCGCGCAGTGGCGCTCGCGGATGTCGCTGCGTCGTCACGAGCTCGCGGTCGAGCCGATGCCCGCGTTCGTCGTCAAGATCGTCCTGGCTGCGGTGCTCATCGGCGTCGTGACGTACTGGCTGTCGCTCAGCTCGGGCGGCACCCCGATCGTGCTGCTCATCGTCGGCGTCCTCATCATCGCGTACTCGTTCGTCCTCAACCGCAGCGTGTTCGGCCGGCACATCTACGCGATCGGCGGGAACCGTCACGCCGCGGTCCTGTCGGGCGTCAACTCGCGCCGGGTCGACTTCGGCATCTTCGTCAACATGGGCGTCCTCGCGGCTGTCGCGGCCGTCATCACGACGTCGCGTGCGGGGGCCGGCGTGGCTGCGGCGGGCATGAACTACGAGCTCGACGCGATCGCTGCCTGCTTCATCGGCGGGACCGCGGTCGCGGGCGGTGTGGGACGCGTGTCCGGCGCGATGATCGGTGCGCTCATCATGGGCGTGCTCAACATGGGTCTGTCGATCATGGCCGTCGACGCCGCCTGGCAGCAGGCGATCAAGGGCCTGGTCCTGCTCCTCGCGGTCGCGTTCGACCTGCTGAGCAAGAGGCGTGCCGCGCTCGCCTGAGCCGGCACCTGGTGACGAGGGGGAGGGCGCACACCGTTCCCTGCGTCGCCGACCGGCGGGGTGCGTGCGACGGGGGTCGCACGCGCCCCGCCGTGTCGTGCCCGGGGTCCGACGGCGTCGCCCGCCCCGGTCCGTCCGCGGCGGTCGCGGCGGCCGGGGCCGCCCGGGCCCGAACGAGACGGGTGGTCCGGCACGAGACGGGCCCCTGGGCGGGTGCCGGACCACACGTCTCGTGCGGGAGCACCCGTCTCGCGGCGGCGGCCCGCCCGGCGGGGTGACCCGACCGTCCGAGGTGCGCTCCGCCGTCGGGCAGGGACGGGCTGCCGCCCCGGCGTGGTGACCGGACGACACGACCCGGCCGTCGCTCCCGCGCGCTGCGGACGTGGGCTAGGATCGTGCACGTCGCGACTGGCGCACCCGCGCCCCGCACGCCGCCCTCCGGGAGGCCGCGGGACGGACGGGGATGGTGGATCACCACCGGGGAGCGGCATGCTGTGTAGACGACGGGTCGTTCGCCTGGGCCCCGGGTCGCCCCCTGCGGGGAGCGTGCCCGGATGGAGCACGCCTTTCCGCGAGACCGTCATCCGCAGACACACGCAAGGAGACGCATGAGCGCCCAGCCGGACAACGTCCTGAACCAGTCCCTGCTCGAGGTCGACCCGGAGATCGCCGCGGTCCTCGACGGAGAGCTCGCGCGCCAGCGCGACACCCTCGAGATGATCGCCTCGGAGAACTTCGTGCCGCGCGCGGTCCTGCAGGCGCAGGGCTCCGTCCTGACCAACAAGTACGCCGAGGGCTACCCGGGCCGCCGCTACTACGGCGGCTGCGAGCAGGTCGACGTCGCGGAGAACCTCGCGATCGCGCGCGCCAAGTCGCTGTTCGGCGCGGAGCACGCGAACGTCCAGCCGCACTCGGGCGCGACCGCGAACGCGGCCGTGCTGCACGCCCTCATCAACAAGGGCGACAAGATCCTCGGCCTCGAGCTGGCGCACGGCGGCCACCTCACGCACGGCATGAAGATCAACTTCTCGGGCAAGCTGTACGACGTCTCGGCGTACGGCGTGGACCCGCAGTCCTACCGCATCGAGATGGACGAGGTCCGCAAGACGGCCCTCGAGACGCGCCCCGACGTGATCATCGCCGGCTGGTCCGCGTACCCGCGCCACATCGACTTCGCGGCGTTCCGCGAGATCGCGGACGAGGTCGGTGCCAAGCTCTGGGTCGACATGGCGCACTTCGCCGGCCTGGTCGCCGCCGGGCTGCACCCGTCCCCGGTGCCCTACGCCGACGTCGTGTCCTCGACGGTCCACAAGACCATCGGCGGCCCCCGCTCGGGCTTCATCCTCTCCAAGGAGGAGTACGCCAAGAAGATCGACTCCGCGGTGTTCCCGGGTCAGCAGGGCGGCCCGCTCATGCACGTCGTCGCCGCGAAGGCCGTGTCCTTCAAGATCGCCGCCTCGGACGACTTCAAGGACCGCCAGGAGCGCACGCTGCGCGGCGCGAGCATCATCGCGGACCGCCTGGCCCAGCCCGACGTCGCCGAGAAGGGCGTGTCCGTCCTCACGGGCGGCACGGACGTCCACCTGGTGCTCGTGGACCTGCGCCACTCGGAGCTCGACGGCCAGCAGGCCGAGGACCTCCTGCACGCCGTGGGCATCACGGTGAACCGCAACGCCGTGCCGT
This sequence comes from Oerskovia sp. 140933, assembly GCF_059651515.1. Lineage (NCBI taxonomy): Bacteria > Bacillati > Actinomycetota > Actinomycetes > Micrococcales > Cellulomonadaceae > Oerskovia > Oerskovia sp. 140933. The sequence continues at coordinate 40,141 of NZ_JAMXIO010000032.1, read as the reverse complement.
TCGACCCGCGCCCTCCGCGTGTCACGTCGGGCCTGCGCATCGGCACGCCCGCGCTCGCGACGCGTGGCTTCGGCGACACCGAGTTCGCGGAGGTCGCGGAGATCATCGCGGCGACCCTCAAGGCCGGCGCGGGCGCCGACGTCGAGGGCCTGAGCGCTCGCGTGAGCAGGCTGACGGCCGACTTCCCGCTGTACCCGGGTCTGTCGCAGTAAGCCCGTGACCCGCTGGGTGCGGAGCACCCGTCGTCGATCCGGCCGATCCGCGACAGGCTCCGCACCCAGCGGTGCGCTCACCCCCGCCAGACCCTGAGGAGCCCCCATGACCGCACAGATCCTGGACGGCAAGGCCACGGCCGCCGCCATCAAGTCCGAGCTCAAGACCCGCCTCGCGACCCTCGCCGAGCACGGCATCCTGCCGGGTCTCGGCACCCTCCTCGTCGGGGACGACCCGGGCTCGCAGTGGTACGTCGCGGGCAAGCACCGTGACTGCGCCGAGATCGGGCTCGCGTCGATCCGCGAGGACCTCCCGGCCGAGGCCACGCAGGAGGAGATCGAGGCCGCGGTCCGCCGCCTCAACGACGACCCCGCGTGCACGGGGTACATCGTGCAGCTCCCGCTGCCCAAGGGCATCGACACCAACCGCGTGCTCGAGCTCATCGACCCCGACAAGGACGCCGACGGCCTGCACCCGACCAACCTCGGCCGCCTCGTGCTGCGCGTCAACGAGGAGGTCACGTCGCCGCTGCCGTGCACGCCGCGCGGCATCATCGAGCTCGTCGAGCGCCACGGGATCTCGCTCGCGGGCAAGGAGGTCGTGGTCGTGGGCCGCGGCGTGACCGTGGGCCGCTCGATCGGCCTGCTGCTCACGCGCCGTGCGGTCAACGCGACCGTGACGCTCACGCACACGGGCACCCAGGACCTGGCCTCGCTCGTCCGGCGCGCCGACGTCGTCGTGGCTGCCGCGGGCGTCCAGGGCATCATCACGCGCGACATGGTCAAGCCGGGCGCCGTCGTGATCGACGTGGGCGTCTCGCGCGAGGTCGACGAGGAGACCGGCAAGAGCCGCGTCGTCGGTGACGCCGACCCGGCCGTGGCCGAGGTCGCGGGCTGGATCTCCCCGAACCCCGGGGGCGTCGGGCCCATGACCCGCGCGATGCTGCTCGCGAACGTCGTGGACTCGGCCGAGCGCGCCGCGGGGATCACCGCCTGAGGTTCCCGCTCCGCGGTACGGCGGGACGGGCGCCCCCACCGGGTCGCGCCCGTCCCGTCCTTTCCTGACGCGCTGTCGTGCCGAGCCGCCGAGCAGGACTAGTGTTCCGCCATGACCCCCGCGTCCCGGGCCGGGGGAGACGACGGCATCGCGGCCCTCGTCCCTGCGCCCCACGCCGTCCCCGTCCCTGTCCGACGCGCGCGCCGCAGCGCCACGGCCGCGTACGCGGCGCAGGGCTTCGGCTTCGCCGTGATGCTGACCAACGTCCCCACGTACGAGCGTTACCTGGGCATCGGCCCCGACGTCATCACGCTCGTGATCCTGGGCGTCTGCGTGTGCGCGGCGACCGGCAGCGCGCTGTCCGGGTGGTTCGCCGCGCGGTTCGGGTCGGCGCGCGTCGTGACGGGCGGGCTGCTCGTGGCGGCGGCGGGGATCCTCGCGGTCGGTCTGAGCGCGGGGGCTGGGCTGCTCGGGGCGTTCTTCGTCGCGTTCGCGGTGTACGGGCTGGCGCTCGGGTCGGTCGACGCCTCGACGTCCATGCAGGGCATCGACGTGCAGCGCGCCTACGGGCGCAGCCTCATCGCCGCGTTCTTCGCGGCCAACGCCGCGGGCGGTGTCGTCGGGTCGCTCGCGGTCTCGGGGGCCGCGGCCCTGGGGCTCGCGCTGCCGGTGTCGCTCGCGCTGGTCGCGGGGGTGGTCGTGATGGCGGTGCTCGTGCTGCGGGCGGGGCTGCTCTCGCGGACCGCGGCGGTCGCGGTCGCGGGGGAGGTGGTGGGGTCGCGGAAGGGGCGCGCCCCGGCGGTGCCCGACGGCGCCGATCCCGTCCCGGGGGCAGGCGGCGGTGCCGCAGAGCGCGGGGAGGGGGAACCAGGTGCCGCCGCGAGGGGATCCGCCGCGCGGGGCGCGCGGGGTGCGACAGGCATGGTCGGCGCGGGGACCGTCCTCGTGCTCGGCGCCGCGATGCTGGCCTTCCCCGTCGCGGACTCCGCGGTCTCGAGCTGGGGGGCGACGTTCCTGCAGGGCGTGCTCGGGGCGAGCGCCGTCGTCGGGCCGCTGGGGTTCGGTGCCTACCAGGCGATGCTCATCTGCTCGCGGCTCCTGGGCGACCGCGCGGTCGAGCGGTGGGGGCGCGTGCGCGTCGTGGCGTCGGGTGGTGCGGTGGGCGTGCTCGGGCTGGGGCTCGTCGCGGTCTCGCCGGTGTGGCCGCTCGCGGTGCTCGGGTTCGCAGCGACGGGTCTCGGGCTCGGGGTCGTGGCGCCCATGGCGTTCTCGGCCGCGGGGGACCGGGCCGCCGAGTCGGTCGCCGCGGTCGCGGGTGCGCGGCCCTTGGCCGGCGCGGTGACGCCGACGGCCCCGACGGCCCCGGCGGCCCCGACGGCCCCGGCGGCCCCGACGGTCGAGGAGGCGACGGACCGGGCGGTGGCCCGGCTCAACGTCTTCACGTACGTGGGCGCGGTGCTCGGCGGCGTCATGACGGGAGTCTTCGCGACGACGGACGCGCTGCGGATCGGGTTCGGGGTGCTCGCCGTGCTGGCGCTCGCGACCGTGCTCCTCGCGGGGAGGTTCCGCGAGGCCGCGCTCCCGGCCGACCCGCCGGGACGGGCGTGACCTCGACGCCACGCGCGCACCGGGTCCGCGGCGGGTCGTGACCAGCGTCTCGCCCGCCGGGCTTCGCCCGTGTGGGTGGCGTGGGGTTTGATGTCGAGGTGCTCACCATCGCCAACGCCAACGTCAACGGGATCCGCGCCGCCTACCGCCGGGGGATGGACGCCTGGGTCGCCGCGCGCACCCCGGACGTCATGCTCCTGCAGGAGGTCCGCGCTCCCGACGAGATCCTGAACGAGCTCGTCGGCGAGGACTGGCACGTCGCGCACCAGGCGTGCGACATCAAGGGCCGCGCAGGGGTCGCGGTCGCGTCACGCCTGCCCGTGACCGCGGTGCGCATCGGGCTGGGCAAGGGCGAGCCCGAGCCCCCGGTCGACACGGGCCGGTGGGTCGAGGCCGACCTCGAGCTGGCCTCGGGCGAGAAGCTGACGGTCGTCTCGACGTACATCCACTCCGGCACCGCTGGCACGCCCAAGATGGACGAGAAGTACGCCTACCTCGAGAAGGTCACCGAGCGGCTGCGCGAGCTGTCCGCGGCGGGCGGGCTCGCGGTCGTCGCGGGGGACCTGAACATCGCGCACAAGAACGTCGACATCAAGAACTGGAAGGGCAACCAGAAGTCCGCCGGCTTCCTCCCCGAGGAGCGCGCGTACCTCGACACCTGGTTCGACGAGCTGGGCTGGGTGGACCTCGGCCGCAAGCACGGCGGCGAGGGCCCCGGCCCGTTCACCTGGTGGTCCTGGCGTGGTCAGGCCTTCGTCAACGACTCGGGCTGGCGCATCGACTACCAGCTCGCGACGCCCGCGCTCGCCGAGCACGCCGTCAAGGTCGAGGTCGACCGTGCCGACGACTACGAGAGCCGCTGGAGCGACCACGCCGCACTCGTCGCGACGTACGACCTCTGACGCCGACGCCGCGAGCGAGGGTCCGGCCGCGAACGCTCGGGGCGTCCGGGGTCAGTCGTGGGCGGGGACCGGGAGCTCGGTCGTGCGCGCGAGCGGCGACAGGACGACGGGCAGGGCGCCGAGCGTCATGACGACGGCCCCGACCCACAGCGCGGGGGCCGCGCCCCACACCGACCCGATCCACCCGCCGAGCAGACCGCCGATCGGGAGGGGGCCCCACACGATGAAGCGGGCCGAGGCGTTCATGCGACCCAGCAGCGCGGGCGGGCACAGCCGCTGACGGAAGCTCACCTGCGCGACGTTGTAGACCACGACCGCGAGGTTGAACACGAAGCCACCGACGACGAGCACGACCGGGACCACGGCGGCCGGTGCGCCGGTCACGGCCACGACAGCCGCCGCAGGCGTGATGGCGTAGGACAGCCCGGTGACCACGGCGGAGGCAGGGATGATCCGGGCGGGGCCGACCCAGCGGGACGCCCGGTCGGCCAGGACGGCGCCGAGCAGCCCGCCCGCTGCGCTCGCCGAGAGCACGACGCCGTAGGTCGAGGTCCCGACGTCGAGCGTGCGCAGCGCGAAGATCACCAGGACGGCGTTGCCGATCGCCCCGCCCAGGTTGCTGAGCGCCGTGCAGGCCAGGATCCGTCGGAGCAGCGGCTCGCTCGCGACGAACCGCAGCCCGTCGGCGATCTCGGTGCGCAGCGGACGTCGCTCGGTCGGGTCGGGCAGGTCCTCGTGGTGGCCGATCCGCGAGACCGCCAGCGCGCTCGCGAGGTAGGTCCCGACGGTCGCGACCATGACGAGAGGGGCGGACAGGACGCGCAGCGCGAACCCGCCGATCGCCGGACCTGCGATCATCGCGACGGACTGGGTCGCCTGGAGCTTGGAGTTGCCCTCGACGACGTGGTCGAGCCCGACGAGGCCTGGGACGTAGCTCTGGTGCGCGACGTCGAAGAAGAGGCTGAACGCGCTGATGACCACGGCGGCACCGATGAGCAGGCCCATGCTCGCGTGGCCGGTCAGGGCGGCGAGGACGACGACCGAGAGGATCGCCGCGCGTGCCAGGTCGGCAGCGACGAGGACCCGGCGCTTGCGCAGGCGGTCGACCCACGCGCCCGCCGGCAGGCTCAGGAGCAGGAACGCCGCGGTCTCGGCGGCGTTGAGGGCGCCCATCTGCCACGCGCTCGCGTGCAGGTGGGACACGGCGAAGACGGGCAGGACGAAGCCCGTGAGCTGGGCGCCGAGCTGCCCGAGCGCGTCGCCGCCCCACAGGCGGCGGAAGTCCCGGTGGTGGACCAGGCTGCGGGGCGGCGCGGTGGCGCGTACCGGTCCGTCGGGCGTCATGGGGACAGCGTGGTGCAAGTGATTGGGAACTGTCAATCGGTTAGCCTGGGGGCATGCCCCCCTCGCGCGCAGTCCCCGACCCGTCGCCCGTGGACGCGCGACGCGGTGCGCACGCGCCGACCGCCGGCCTGCCGAGGGCGGCCGGCTCGGACGCCGAGCGGGACGCGGACGCACGCGCGCTCGCGTCGTCCCTGCGGGTGCGGATCCTGCGCATCTGCCTCGACGAGCCGCGGACCAACAAGGAGATCGCCCAGGCCCTCGGCAAGAACCCGGCGACGACGCTCCACCACGTCCGGACGCTCGTGGCCCGGGGGTTCCTCGCGGCGCAGCCCGCCCGTACGGGGGCGCGGGGCGCGCGCGAGGTGCCGTACCTCGCGACGGGCAAGTCGTGGACCGCAGACCTGGGCCCTGGCGGCCACCGGGTGCTGCTCGACGCGTTCCTCGAGGAGCTGTCCGCAGCGGACCCGGCGCGCGTCGACATGGGTCGGCTCGGCCTGCGGCTCGACGCCGAGGGCAGGGACGAGCTCTCGCGACGACTCAACGAGGTCCTCGAGGACTTCCGGCAGCGCGAGCCCGCGGCGGACGGCGAGCCCTGGTCGGTGTTCATCGCGATCCACCACGACGCGAGCCGCGAGCCGCGCTGAGCGGCCCGGCCGCCTGGCTGCCAGGCGGCCCGGCCGCCCGGCCGCCCGGTCAAATCTGTTGACCGACATGGGACTTTTGGTTGACAGTAGGCAAAAGCCTCCTTAGGCTCCGACGTGGTCACTGCCGACCCGTCTTCAAGGAGGAAGAACACTCGTGCACACCTCACCGCGTCATCGAAGAGGTCTCTCAGGCCTGCTCGGAGCTTCCCTGCTCGTCCCGCTCGCCTTCGCCGGAGCGCTCCCCGCCGCACAGGCGGCCGACACCATGGAGCCCGGCGTCACGCTGCGCACCTTCCAGCTCGCTCAGGACCCGGGGTCCGTGTGCACCCTCAAGTCGGGCACCACCCCCAACGTCGACAAGCTCATGCCGACCATCGACTGGAGCACGCCCGAGCAGTTCGGTGCGTCGGACCGCTTCATCACGCACGCCCTCGCGACGCTCACGGTCCCCACCGAGGGTGAGTACACGTTCCGCGTGACGAACGACGACGGCGCGCTCGTCTACGTCGACGACCAGCTCCTCCTCGAGAACGACGGCCCGAACGACTCGACGTCGGTCGAGGGGGCGATCACCCTCACCGCAGGAGCGCACGACCTGCGGGTCGAGTACTACGAGGGCACGGACAAGCAGCGCCTGACGCTCGCGTGGAAGACCCCGGGGTCGTCGACGTTCGTGGTCGTCCCGACGTCGGCCCTGAGCACCGAGGCGAACGTCGTGCGCGTCACCGCGCCCGGCAACAAGTACTGCGAGGGGGCGACGGACACCTCGGGCGACGGGCTGCGCCTCGACGCGGTCAACCCCAACTACGAGCTCGTCGACCTGCGCCCCGCGGGCTTCGAGCCCAAGGTCTCGGGCCTCGCCTTCACCCCGGACGAGAAGCTTGCCGTCGTGACCACGGGCGACGTGAGCTCCGGCGGATGGCGGCCCGACCCGACGACCGGTGAGGTGTACCTCCTCGACGGTGTGATCGACGCGACCGGACCGGAGGACGTCACCGTCACGAAGGTCGCGGACAAGCTGCTGAACCCGATGGGCATCGAGGTCATCGAGGACTCGATCTTCGTCTCCGAGCGGTACCAGCTCACGCAGCTCACCGACCCGGACGGCGACGGCTTCTACGACACGCACACCAAGATCGCCGGGTGGCCCGACGGCGGGAACTTCCACGAGTTCGCGTTCGGCCTGATCCACGACGAGGACTACTTCTACGTCAACCTCTCCGTCGCGATCGACAACGGCGGCGCGACGACCACGCCGCAGCCCGCCGCCAACCGAGGCACGTCGATCAAGATCGACCGCGCGACGGGCGAGGTCACGTACGTCGCGGGTGGTCTGCGCACCCCGAACGGGATCGGCTTCGGCCCCGAGGGCGAGATCTTCGGGACGGACAACCAGGGCGCATGGCTGCCCGCGAACAAGCTCGTGCACATCGAGCAGGACAAGTTCTTCAACCACTTCACCACGCCGGCCGGTCCGTTCGACGCGAACCCCGTCTCCCAGCCCGCGCTGTGGCTCCCGCAGAACGAGATCGCCAACTCCCCGGGCAACCCGATCCTCGTGCAGGACGGCGAGTTCGCCGGCCAGATGCTCCTGGGCGACGTCACGTACGGCGGTCTCCAGCGTGCGTTCCTGGAGAAGGTCGACGGCGAGTTCCAGGGTGCGGTCTTCCGCCACACCGCGGGCCTCGAGGTCGGTGCGAACCGCGTCATCACCGGCCCCGACGGTGCGCTGTACGTCGGTGGCACGGGCGAGGGCGGCAACTGGGGTGAGTCCGGCAAGCTGCGGTTCGGCCTGCAGAAGCTCACCACGGTGAACGAGGACTCGTTCGACATGGTGGAGATGCGCGTCGTCGAGGGCGGGTTCGAGATCGAGTACACCGACCCGGTGTCCGACGCCGTGGTCGCGAAGCTGGCCGACGCCTACCGCCTCACACAGTGGCGCTACGTGCCGACCCAGCAGTACGGCGGCCCCAAGGTCGACGAGCAGCCGCTGTTCGTCACGGACGCCATCGTGTCCGAGGACCGCACCACGGTCACGCTGACGGTCGACGGGCTCAAGCCCGGCCACGTCGTGCACCTGCGTTCGCCGCGTCCGTTCGCCTCGAACGAGGGGGCCGAGCTCCTGAGCACCGAGGCCTGGTACACGCTCAACTCGCTGCCGGGCTACGTCGCCCCGGCCGAGCGTGGCTGGTACGAGGCCGAGGAGGCGCAGCCGCTCGGTGGCTCGAGCCTCGGCTCGGACCACAGCAACTACTCCGGCACGGGCTTCGCCGCCGGGATGCAGAACGTCGGCTCGGGTCGGCAGTTCTCCGTGACGGTCCCCGAGGCGGGCACCTACCCGCTCAACCTGCGCTACGCCAACGGCATCCACCCGTACACCGAGCTGCGCTCCAAGGACGTGTCGCTCTACGTGAACGATCAGAAGGTCGGCCCGTGGACGCTGCCCACGACCGGCGACTGGAAGAAGTGGGACACGATCACCCGTGAGGTCGCCCTCGTGGCGGGCCACAACACGGTCACCCTGAAGTACGACCAGGGCGACCAGGGCAACGTGAACCTCGACGTGCTGTCGATCGGGCAGAACCCTGACATCTGCTCCCCGGCGGACGTCGAGGACGGCTACCGCGGCATCTTCGACGGCACCCTCGCGAGCCTCGCGGACTGGAGCCTCGCCGGTGCCGGCACGTTCGGGCGTCAGGACGACTGCTCGATCCGCACCAACGGTGGCATGGGCCTGCTCTGGTACACGGCCGAGGAGCTCGAGGAGTACTCGCTCAAGCTCGACTGGAAGCTCGTCAAGGACGACAACGGCGGCGTGTTCGTCGGCTTCCCGAACCCCGGCAACGACCCTTGGGTCGCGGTCAACAAGGGGTACGAGATCCAGATCGACGCGAGCGACGCCGCTGACCGCACGACCGGTGCGATCTACACGTTCCAGGGCGCCGACGCGGCGGCCGTGACCGCGGCCCTCAAGCCCGTCGGGCAGTGGAACGCGTACGACATCCGCGTCGAGGGGGACCGGATCCGGATCTACCTCAACGACGTGCTCGTCAACGACTTCACGAGCACCGACCCGGCTCGTGACCTGTCGAGCGGGTTCATCGGGATCCAGAACCACGGCAACGGTGAGACGGTCTCCTACCGCAACATCCGCGTCAAGGACCTGGGCGCCGAGCCCGAGCCCGAGGTCGCGGTGTCCGTGACCGTCCAGGCCAAGTGCCTCGCGGGCAAGGTCTCGCTGAGCGTCCGTGCCGTCAACGACGACACGGTGCCGGTCGACGTCGTGCTCAGGACGCCGTTCGGCACGAAGACCATGGTCGGCGTCCTGCCGGGCAAGTCCGCCCAGCAGACGTTCTCGACGCGCTCGACCTCGGTCGAGGCCGGGACAGCCACCGTGTCGGCGAGCGCCGGGGACAGGGAGGTCGTGGTCGAGACGGCCTACGACGCGTCGAGCTGTGGCTGACGCGCCCTCCCCTCGCTGAGTGCATGACTCGGCTGCGGCACGCACGGCGTGCCGCAGCCGAGTCGTGCACCCGGGACGACGGCGGGCCGCGCAGCGCGGCCGCATCCTCGTTTGCCGCCGCAGCGCGGCGTCTGTCACCATCTGCCAGGGCGTCGACGACGACGTCCTGCCGTGCCGTCGAGAGGTGGTCGAACGATGCTCGCGCACCTGGGACGGGCCGTGACCCGGTACCGCGCTGCCGTCCTCGCCCTCTGGGCCGTGCTGGCGCTGCTGGGCGCTGTGATCGGCGGTGGGGTCTTCGACCGCACGACCGCGGTCGACAGCCTGCCGCCCGGCGCTCCGGCCGCGCAGGCGCAGGCGCTGCTCGACGAGCTCGACCCGCAGGGCGAGACGCTCACGGCGGTCGTCGGCGGCGTCGACTTCTTCACGCCCTCGCTCGTCGCGAGCGGGTACCGCGTCATGCAGGAGGTCCGTGAGATCCCCGGTGTCCTGGAGGTGACCGACGCGTTCACGGCGGGCGGGCTGATCTCGGACGACGGGTTCGGGTCGCTCGTGGTGGTCGAGCTCGACCACGACCTCACGGACGAGCAGGCGCTCGAGGTCGGGGACCGTGTGGTGGCGGTCCTGCAGACGCTCGACGCGCCCGAGGTCGTCGTGGGCGGGGAGCTCATGGCCGAGCGGACGTTCGCCGACATCGCGACGGCGGACGCGGTCGTGGGCGAGTCGGTCGCTCTCGTGGTGCTGTGCGTGGTCCTCGTGCTCGTGCTGGGCGGCTTGCGCGCCGGGCTGCTGCCGGTCGCCGCCGCGCTCGCGTCGATCGCGGCCTCTCTGCTGGCGCTGAGCGCGCTGGCCGGCGCGGTCCCCGTGAGCGAGTTCGCGGTCAACGTCGTGACGCTCCTGGGCCTGGGGCTGGCCGTCGACTACAGCCTCCTGGTCATCGTGCGGTTCCGGGAGGAGCGTGACCGCGCACCCGAGGCCCTGCTCGAGGAGCTGCTGGCCAGGACCGTGACGACCGCGGGCCGGGCCGTCCTCGTCTCGGGGCTCGCGGTCGCGTCGGCGCTCACGGGGCTGCTCGTCCTCGCCGACCCGCTGCTGGCGAGCATGGCCCTGGGCGGTCTGCTCGTGGTCGGGCTCACGACGCTCGCCGGGCTCACGCTCGTCCCTGCCCTGGTCGCGGTGCTGCACCGCTCGATCCCTGCGCCGCGGACCCGGACCTGGGCTCGCCGCCGGACGGGGACGGGGACCGGGCTGCTGGCGCGGTCGGCGTCGTTCGCGCAGCGTCGCCCCGTGGCCGTGACGCTCGGCTCGACGGCCGTGCTCCTGCTCCTGAGCGCTCCGCTGGCCTCGCTCGCGCTGGGGAGCTCGGACGCGCGGTCGTTGCCGCCGGGGACCCCGGAGCGGGTGGCGCAGGAGAGGATCGAGCAGGACTTCGACGTCCTGGGCGTCCAGCCGGTCACCCTCGTCCTGGGGGAGTCGGTCGAGGACCCGCAGGTCCGGTCGCTGCTCGACGCGGTCTACGCCCTGCCGGGTGTCGAGGACGTCGAGCACCTGGTGGACTTCCCGGCGGACGTGACGGTCGCCGAGGTGACGCCCGTGGGCGCGGCCGCAGGCGAGGAGGCGCAGTCCGTGGTCCGGTACGTCCGGGGCCTCGACGTGCCGTTCCCCGTGCAGGTCGCGGGGCCGGCGGCCGAGCTCGTCGACGCGACCCAGCAGTCCCGGGACCGGCTCCCGTGGGCCTTCGCCGCGGTCGTGCTGCCGGCCATGCTCCTGCTGGGCTGGCTCACGCGGTCGGTCGTGGTCCCGCTCAAGGCGCTGGTCCTGAACCTGCTCGCGCTGACCGCGTCGCTCGGGGTGCTCGTCGCGGTCTTCCAGTGGGGCTGGGGGGCGCGGCTCCTGGGCTTCGAGCCCACGGGGACGATCGACGCGACGAGCCCCGCGCTGCTGTTCGTCTTCCTGTTCGGCCTGTCGATGGACTACGAGGTGTTCCTCCTCGCGCGCATCGCGGAGGAGTGGCGTCGACGGACCGGCGACGACCGTCGCGCGAACGACCGGGCGGTCCTCGCGGGCATCGTGGCGTCGGGTCCGGTCATCACGGTCGCGGCCGTGTCGATCGGGATCGTGTTCGCCGGCTTCGCGCTGGGCGACCTCGTGGCCATGAAGGAGATCGGCGTGGGGATGGCCGTCGCGGTCCTGCTCGACGTCACGATCGTCCGCGGCCTGCTGCTCCCGGCCTCGATGTCGCTCCTGGGGCGCTGGAACTGGTGGCTCCCGGGAGGACGGAGAGGCTCGGCCCGCGGCACCGAGCCGGACGGGGCGCGCGGCGAGGAGGCCTCGCCGCGCACCCTCGTGGGCAGCGGTGCGTCAGCAGGCGCCGGCAGGGGCTGACGGCACGGCCAGCAGGAAGCCGGGGGCCGCGAGGCCGGCGCGGGCGAAGGCTCCGGCCACGGCGTCCGCGACCGCGGACGCGCGCTCGGCCGGGACCAGCGCGATCGCGGACCCGCCGAACCCGCCGCCCGTCATGCGGGCCCCCAGCGCGCCCGCCTCGCGCGCGGCCTCGACCGCCACGTCGAGCTCGAGCGCGGAGACCTCGTAGTCGTCGCGCAGGGACGCGTGGGACGCGTCCATGAGCGGCCCGACGTCGGAGGCTCGCCCTGCGCGCAGCAGCGCCACCAGGTCCTGGGTCCGGGCGATCTCCGTGACGACGTGGCGCACGCGGCGGCGCGAGACGTCGTCGGGCAGGCGGTCGAGCGCCGCGCCGAGGGCGTCGGCGAACGCGGCCTCCCGGGCTGCGGGGTCGCCCGTGGCGGCAGCCGCAGCGGCGACCGAGTCCGCGAGCTCACGCAGGTTCGCGAGGCCCAGGGTCGCGGCGGCCGCCTCGCACGTCGCCCGGCGCTGGGCGTACTGGCCGTCGACGAGCGCGTGCTCGGCCCGGGTGTCGATCACGAGCAGGGCGAGCCCCTCGGCCGCGAGGTCGAACGGGATCTGCGCGACCGCGTCGACCGGGTCGAGCCCCGGGCGGCAGTCGAGGAGCAGCGCGTGACCCGGGGCGCACCGCAGCGACGCCGACTGGTCCATGCCGCCCGTCGGGGCGCCTGCGACCTCGTTCTCGGCGCGGATCGCGGCGGCCGCGAGCGTCGCGCGCCCGGCGTCGGTGGCCGCGAGCCCCAGGCCCGCGACGTCGTCGATCCCGACCGCGACCGAGCACTCGAGCGCGGCCGACGACGACAGGCCCGCACCGTAGGGCACGCACGAGTCGACCACGGCGTCGAAGCCTCGGACGGTCCCGGCCGAGCCACCCGTCTCCTCGAGGTGCTGCCCGAGCGCCCACGCGACCCCGGCCACGTATGCGGCCCAGCCGGACACGGCCCCCGGTGCGACGTCCTCGAGCCGCCCGGTCCACGCCGCGCCCGGCTCCTGGGCCGAGGCGAGGCGCACGACCGAGTCGGTCCGGGGGCGCAGCGCGACGTACGTGCGGTGGGGGAGCGCGACGGGCAGGCACAGCCCGGCGTTGTAGTCGGTGTGCTCGCCGATGACGTTGACGCGCCCGGGGGCCGCGTAGACGCGGACCTCCGGAGCGCCGTCCGCCTCGTCCCCGCCGTCCGCGGGGTACGCCGCCGCGAAGGCCTGCCGGACGCGGTCCGCGCCGACGTCGTCGGGCCAGGACTCGACCCACTGCGCGGCCGGGGCCGGGGCGAGCGCCTGCAGGCGCGCCGCGATCCGCTCGGGGGTCGTGTCGCTGACCCACGCGCCCATGCCGGACTCCGAGCCCGCGAGGTACTTGAGCCTGCCCGGCGCGCGCAGCACCGAGAACACCCGCAGGTGCAGGCGCGAGAGCTCGCGGCCCTCGCGCACCGGTGCCTGGTGCCAGGCCGCGATGTAGGGCAGGGGGACGGGGGCGCCGTCGGGCCCCTCGAAGAACAGGTCGAGGCGGCGCAGGAGCTCGAGGTAGACCACCGCGAGGTCGTCGCGCTCGGGGTCGGTGAGCGCGGGCAGGTCGGGCACGTCGCGGCGCGGAGCGAGGTGCACCTCGACGGGCCAGCGCGCCGCGAAGGGCACGTAGGCGACCCAGTGCTCGGTCTCCAGGACGATCCGGCGGCCGTCCGCGAGCTCGGCGTCGAGGACGTCGCGCAGCAGGTTGCCGCCCGTGCGCTCGTGGTGGGCACGGGCCTGGTCGAGCATCGCGCGGGTCGTGGGCGTGACGTACGGGTAGCCGTAGATCTGGCCGTGCGGGTGGTGCAGGGTGACACCGATCTCCTGGCCGCGGTTCTCGAAGCAGAAGACCTGCTCGACGCCGGGCTCGCGTCCGAGGGCCTCGGTGCGGTCGGCCCACGCGTCGACGATGGTGCGCACTCGCTGCGGGGGCAGCGCGCCGAACGACGAGGAGTGGTCGCTCGAGAAGACGATGACCTCGCAACGGCCCGACGCCGGAGCGCGGGTCTCGAGGGTCCCCTCGCCACCGAAGAAGCCGTCGGGCGCGCCTGCCCCGTCGCTGACGCCCGGCACGAACTGCAGCGACGGGAAGCGGTTCTCGAAGACCACGACGTCGTAACCGGTGTCCGGGACCTCGCCGTCCGAGTACGCGGCGCCGGGGCGCGCCGGGCACAGCGGGCACGAGTCCGCGGCCGGCAGGAACGTGCGGTTCATGCGGTGCGCGGCCATCGGGATCCAGTCACCCGTGAGCGGGTCGAGGCGCATCTCGGGGCCCGTGTAGGGGTGCTCGTGCCCGTCGGGGCCGGTGACGGGGGCGAACCGGTCGCCCAGCGGGCGAGGGTCGTCGAGCCGACGCGTGAGCTCGCCCGAGACGTACGCGGGCGAGTCGTCGAAGTAGACGAGCTCGCGGCCGTCGGCCAGGCGGGTCGGGGTGCGGCGCAGGTGCTGGTTCATCGGGAGGTACGACCGTCCTGGGTGTCGTCGGGCAGAGGGGAGTGCGTCTGGTTGGCGGGGGCGACCACGAGGCGTTCGACGGCGTCACGCGCGGCCTCCTGGTCCTGCGCCGGGAGGGCGTCGTCGGTCACGAGGACGTCGACCTGGTCGAGCCGCGCGAAGACGCTCAGTCCCGTGGTGTGCCACTTCGAGCGGTCGGCCAGCACGACGGTCTGCCCGGCGATCGCGACGAGCGCGCGGTTGGTCGCGGCCTCGTCCAGGTTGGGGGTCGTCAGCCCGGCCTCGACGCTCACGCCGTGCGCGCCCAGGAAGGTCTGGTCGACGCGCAGGCTCGCGAGCGCGGCCTCGGTCAGCGGACCGACCAGGGCGTCCGACGGCGTGCGCGAACCGCCCGTGAGGACGGTCTCGAGCCGCGGGTCGCCCGCGCGGTGCAGCGCGTCGGCGACCGGCAGGGAGTTGGTCACGACCGTGAGGGGGCGCAGGCGCTGGTCGGCGGCGATCTCGACCGCGAGCAGGTGGGTCGTGGTTCCTGCGGAGAGCGCGATCGAGGACCCGGGGGAGACGAGCCGCACGGCGGCGCGGGCGATCGCCCGCTTCTCGGTGAGCGCGATCGTGCTCTTCGCCTCGAACCCCGGCTCGTGCGACGTGGCCTGCGGCGAGACCGCACCACCGTGGACCTTGCGGAGCAGGCCCTGCTCGGCCAGCTCGGCGAGGTCGCGGCGGACCGTCATGTCGGACACCCCGAGGTCCTGGGTCAGGTCGGCGATCCGGACGGCGCCGTGGTCGCGGAGTCCCGCGAGGATGCGTTCGTGGCGCTGCGTGGCGAGCATGACGCCATCCTGACACATTCGAACAGAAACGAACAATATTGAACATGCGGATGGTGGGCCGAGCGCGCCGGGAGGTCAGATCCCCCCGCGCAGCGCCGCGATGGGCTCGATCGCCGCGGCCTTGAGGGCGGGGTACGTCCCGGCGAGCAGCCCGATCACCCCACCGAGCAACGCCGACCCGATCGCCATCCGGATGTCGAGGATGGGCGTCCACTCCTGGACGACCGACACGATCACCACGGTGAACACCCCGAGCGACGCACCGACCAGCCCTCCGAGCAGCCCGATCACCACGGACTCCACGACGAACTGACCGGCGATGTCCCGCTTGGTCGCGCCGAGCGCCCGGCGCAGCCCGATCTCGCCGACCCGCTCCATGACGGACAGCAGCGTGACGTTCGCGATCCCCAGGCCACCCACGAGCAGGGCGATGCCACCCAACGCCAGGAAGATGGCGTTGATGTCCGCCTGGACGTTCCTCTGGAGCGCCGACCCGTTCGCCGGCGCACTGGCCTCGAAGACGTCGGGGTCGG
Organism: Oerskovia sp. 140933; assembly: GCF_059651515.1. NCBI lineage: Bacteria > Bacillati > Actinomycetota > Actinomycetes > Micrococcales > Cellulomonadaceae > Oerskovia > Oerskovia sp. 140933. The sequence continues at coordinate 24,724 of NZ_JAMXIO010000032.1, read as the reverse complement.
TGGGATCCAGGGCGACGGGCGCCTGCCGCGCGACGAGAGGGCCCGCTCCCGTCGTGATGTGGATCTGGAGCTCGTCGGGAGGGCCGAGGGCGAAGTCCTGCCGCGCGGTACCGGCCGGCAGGACCACCCCGTCGAGGAGGTCCGTGCGTCGCTTCACGTCGGCGAAGATCCCGATCACGGTGTAGGAGTCCTCACCGATGAAGATCGACGGCTGGCTGTCGACCCGGTTGACGCCGAGCCGTTCGGCGGCGCGCTCCCCGAGGAGCACGACACGGTCGGCGCGAGCGTCGTGGCCGGTGTCGAACGACCGACCCGTCACGATCCGGCCACGGACGGCCTCGAGCAGCCCGGCAGTGCCCGCGAAGACCTGAGGGCTCGACTGAGGAGCGACCGACGGGTCGTTGACGGGTACCGCGGTCACCTTGAGGTCGCCGATCCCGACGGGCGCGACGAGCCCCGCGTCGATCACGCCGTGGATCTGCGCGACGCGCTCGGCCCCGTCCCAGGGGATGGCGCCCGCAGCCCGTTCCTGCCCGCCGGAGCCTGACGTCGCCGGCTTCACGACGACCTGCGTCGCGGCCACCGCGTCGAACTGGCGGGTGATCTGGCCCGCGGCGGTCTGCGCGAGACCCACCGTGATCACGACCGACGCGATGCCGAGCACCGTGCCGAGGATCGTCAGGACCAGGCGCCCTGGCCGTGCCCCGATACCGTGGGCAGCCTCGGCGAAGAGGTCGCGCGCGCTGAAACGGTCACGTGCCCGGCCACGCAGGAGCCGCGGTCGGTCTCCTCGGTCGCGCCGCCCGCGCCACCGGTGCGCGAGGGCGCGGGTGGCCCTCATCGGTCGAGCTCCGTGAGCCGGCCGTCGGTGATCCGGCAGGAAGCCTCGGTTCAGTAGCGGATGGCGTCGATCACCTTGACCCGGACCGCGACGAGCGCGGGGATCAGGCCGGCGAGAGCGCCGACGGCCACGGCGGCGACCATGCCGGTCACGGCCGCCGAGACCGGGAAGCCCGGTCGGTCCTGGACGGCCGGGCCCATCATGGTGTCGAGCGGGACGTTGTGGAGGATCACGATCGCGAGCGCGACCCCGACGATCCCGGCGACGACGGTGGCGACGACGCTCTCCATGAGGACCGAGAAGAAGACTCGACCCGAGGAGGCGCCGAAGCTGCGTCGGATGCCGATCTCGCGGATGCGGTAGCGCACCGTGACGAGGGCGATGTTGACGAGCCCGAGCCCGCCGAGCAGCAGGGCGATGACGCTGACCCCGAGGATGACCCACTTCGTGGCCTGGTCCATCATGCCCATCTCGGGGTTGTCCATCCGGTACACGTCCGACTGGGACCCGGGGATGGCCCCGGCGAGGTCACGGCGGATCGCCTCCGTCAGGGCGTCGGCCATGTCCGGCGGCACCCAGACCTCGAGCCGCGGGGGCCCCGTGTTCAGGAGCGACTCCGGCGTGGCCCAGCGCAGCTGCGACGAGACGAGGGTGTAGGCGCTCGGCCCCTCGTCGACCCAGGTGTTGGGGTAGGAGCCGACGATGGTCGCGAGCACCGGGTTCTCGCCACCGATCATGACGGTCGGGTGGTCCTCGATGCGTTGTCCCAGGGCGTCGAGGAACGCCTGGTTGACCACGAGCGCGGGCGACAGGTTCCCCTCGTCGGCCTCCGTGAACCACCGGCCCCCGTCGACCACGAAACGGTGCATCGTCGCCCACTCGGCGCTGACAGCGTTGGTCTGCACCTCCATGGTCCCGCCGGGGAAGCGGATCGGCGTCTGCGCCCACATGGTCATCGAGGAGTGCTCGATCTCGTAGCGGGCCGTGATGTCCTCGTACGCGGCGACGTACTCCTCGACGCCCGGCGCCTCCTGCCCGGTCGGGTACGCCGAGATGTCGAGCGTCGCGGGGCGGCCGCTCTGGCGCTCGCTCACCTCGGTCGACACCTGGCGCAGCATGTCACCGGCCGCGGTGATGGTCGTGATCGCGCAGACCGCCACCGCCACCCCGATCAGCGCGAGCAGGACACGCAGCTTGTGGACCCGCAGCTCGTCCCAGGCCTCGGCGAGGGCCCCGAAGAACCCGGTCACGAGGCAGCCACCGAGTCGTCGAGGAGGTCGTCGGCGCGTGCGGCAGGAGCCGTCGTGCCGGTGGCGGGCGTGGCCCCGACCCTCGAGGTGGCCACCGGGTCCAGAGGGACGGCGACGTGCTCCGCCTGGTGGTCGTCGCCGTGGGGCACGCGCTCGACCGAGGAGCTCAGGCCGTCGAGCGACCCCGCGCTGCGCGCGCCGATCGCGATGGGGGTCAGGACCCCGTCGGCCAGCCGGAAGTGACGCTTGGCGCGTGAGGCGACCGCGAGGTCGTGGGTGATGGCGATGAGGGCTGACCCGTTCTCCTGGGCGATGGTGTCGAGCAGGTCCATGACCTCGCCGCCAGTGTCGACGTCGAGCGCGCCCGTGGGCTCGTCGGCGAGGATGACGCGCGGGCCGCGGACCAGCGCGCGGGCGATCGCGACCCGCTGCTGCTCACCGCCCGAGAGCTTCTCCGGCATGGTGTCGAGGCGGTCCCCGAGGCCGACGCGCTCGAGCATCTCCGCGGCGAGCCGCTTGCGGGCCCAGAACTGCTTGCCCTGCGCGTAGAGCAGGGGAGCGGCGACGTTCTCCAGCGCCGTGCGCGCCTGGAGCAGGTTGAACTGCTGGAACACGAAGCCGAAGTCGGCTCCGCGCCGCCGGGCGCGCACGCGCCCCGACAGGCGGCCGATGGGCACGCCGTCGAGCAGGAACTCCCCGGCGGTCGGGGTGTCGAGGAGACCCAGGATGTTCAGGAGGGTCGACTTGCCGGTCCCGGACCGCCCGACGATCGAGACGTGCTCGCCCGCGTCGACCGTGAGGTCGATCCCTCGGAGGATCTCGAGGATGCGGTCGTCCGGGAGCCGGACGGACCGGGTCACCCCGTGCAGCTCGAGCAGGCTCATCCGGCCGAGCCCCCGTACATCATCCCGTCGTCGACCGGGGCGACGTCCTCGCCCGGCACGAACTCGAGGACGGTGTCGCCCACGGCGAGGCCTTCCACGATCTGCACCTGGGTGCCGTCGGTGATGCCGAGCTTCACGGCCGTCTCGACCGGTTCGCCGTCCGCACCCACGACCCAGACGTTGCCCGACTCGACCGACCCCTGGACCGCGGTGATGGGGACGAGGACCGCGTCCTCCGCGGCTCCGGCCGTGACCTCGAGCTTGGCCGCGAGCCCGGCGAAGACCGTGACGCCGGCCGGGACCGCGCACGTGATCGAGGCGGACGGTGCCGCCCCCGGGACGTCACCCGTCGTCTCCGCGCCCTCCGCCGGGTCGGCCGCGGCGGCCGTCCCCATGCGCAGCGCCGTGCACAGGAAGGGAGCGGGCCCGCCCGTGACCGTCACGCTCGCCTCGGACGGGATGGTCAGGAGGCGGAACTGCTGCTCGGGGAGCATCGAGGCGGTGACGGACAGCGTCCCGGGGGAGACCGAGGCGAACGTGTCGCCCACGGTGACCTCCTGGTCCTTGAGCGCGGTGAACGTCGCGACCGTCCCGGCCGTCGTGGCCGTCATGGTGGACCGGGTGACCTTGGGCCGACGCTCGGTCACGGTCTCCTCGCCCGTCTCCTTGTCCGTGGTCACGAGGGGCTCCCGCGGCTCCTCGAGGACGACCTCCAGGAGCGGGGCGCCCACCGCGACCACGTCGCCGACCTTGGCGTGCACCGCGCTCACCTTGCCGGCCTGCGTGACCTTCTCCGTGCTCGCCGGGTCCGAGACGATCTGCCCCGTGAGGGACACCGTGTTGGTGATGGCGCCCGTGGCCACCTCCACCTGCGGCAGCGAGAGGACCGCGGACGGTGTCTGGGTGTCTCCCTCCGCCTGGGGCGCTGACTTGAACGCGATCACCACGAGGGTCACGGCGATCACCGCCCAGATCACGATGCGAAGGGCAGGAAAGATGATCCGGCGGGTGATGCCCACGGCAGGTCTCCAGGTGAATCCGATGAGCGGGAAGGCTCAAGGTCTTGGCAAGCTCTGGGAAGCCTAGGAGGGCGGCGATGCCCGCGTATCCACCTCAAGGAGGAGATGTCTGCGCAGAAGATCACGATCGGGTAGAGGTCCGGTCCGTGACGTGGTGTGGTGCCCCCCTGGACGACCATCGTTGGTCTCGCTCCTGACGAGCGGTGAGGGCACAGTACACCCTGGACTTCCGTCCAGGGAGCGACGTCTCCGTATCGGCGTCCGGAGCGACGCAGCGGGTCAGACGGGGGAGAGCCCCAGCCGTCGTCCGGCGAGCCCGCGGCTGCGGGTGGCGAGCCGCCTGGCGACGTCCCGCAGGGCGAGCGCGGCAGGCGAGTCCGGGTCGGACAACGTGACGGGAGTGCCGGCGTCGCCGGCCTCGCGCAGCGACACGTCGAGCGGGACCTGGCCGAGCAGCTCGACGGGTCCGCCGGTCGCGGCCGTCAGGTTCTCCGCGACGCGCGCGCCGCCCCCGGCGCCGAACAGCTCGAGCCGGGAGCCGTCCGGTTGCTCCAGCCAGGACATGTTCTCGACGACGCCGACGACGCCCTGCTGGGTCTGCGTCGCGATCGACCCGGCCCGCTCCGCGACCTCGGCGGCCGCGACCTGGGGGGTCGTGACGACGAGGATCTCGCTCGTCGGCAGGAGCTGTGCGACCGAGATCGCGATGTCGCCCGTGCCGGGCGGCAGGTCGAGCAGGAGGACGTCGAGGTCGCCCCAGTAGACGTCGGCGAGGAACTGCTGGAGCGCCCGGTGGAGCATGGGGCCACGCCAGATCACGGGCTGGCCCTGGGGCACGAACATCCCGATCGAGACGACCTTGACGCCGTGCGCGACGGGCGGCAGGAGCATGTTGTCGACCCGCGTGGGCTGACGGTCCACGCCGAGCATGCGCGGGATCGAGAACCCGTAGATGTCCGCGTCGACCACGCCGACGGAGAGTCCGTCCGCCGCGAGGGCCACCGCGAGGTTCGCGGTCACCGAGGACTTGCCGACACCGCCCTTGCCCGAGGCGATCGCGTACACCTTGGTCAGCGAGTCGGGCTTGGCGAAGGGGATCTCGGGCTCGCCCACGCCCCCGCGCAGCATGGTGCGCAGCTCGGTGCGCTGCTCGGCGCTCATGACGCCCAGGTCCACGCTGACCTCGCCGACGCCCGGCACGGTCCGCGCGGCGGCCGTGACGTCCTTGACGAGCGTCGACTTCATGGGGCAGCCCGCGACCGTCAGGTCGATCCCGACGACGACGCGCGCGCCCTCCGTGCCCGTCGCCCCTTCCGCGCCCGCTGACCCGTCGGCTGCGGACGAGCCGAGGGTCACGTCGACCGACCGGACCATGCCGAGCTCGGTCACGGGACGCCGGATCTCCGGGTCCATGACCTGGGTCAGGGCCGTCCGGACGAGGTCCTCGAGAACGTCGGTCGTGGGTGTTGCGGAGCCGCCAGCCATGGCTCCATCCTAAGCGGGCCCCCGCGTCCGGTCGGCCGCGTCGGTGGAGGGGTCCGGCGAGGTCTCGGGCCCGCGACGGGGGCCCGTCGCGCGCCGTCCGTCACGGTTCGAGCCGCGCCCGTCGCGCCCCGACGACGTGCGGGACGACGGCTCGTGCCCGTCGCGCCCCGTCGATGCGCCGTCGGCCGACGAGCGGCCCGTCCCGGCTCCCTCCGCCGCGCGCTCGGTCTCCTTCTCGTCGAGCTCCTCGAGCAGGTTGCGCATCTCCGAGCGCACGAAGTCACGGGTCGCGACCTCGCTGAGCGCGATGCGCAGTGCTGCCATCTCGCGCGCGAGGTACTCGGTGTCGGCCAGGTTCCGCTCGGCGCGCTGCCGGTCCTGCTCGGCGCTCACGCGGTCCCGGTCGGTCTGGCGGTTCTGCGCGAGCAGGATGAGCGGGGCCGAGTAGGAGGCCTGGAGCGAGAGCATCAGGGTCAGGGCGGTGAAGCCCAGCGCCGCCGAGTCGAAGCGCAGCGACTCGGGGCCCCACGTGTTGAACCCGAGCCAGGCGAGGCAGAAGACGGTCATGTACAGCAGGAAGCGCGGCGTCCCCATGAAGCGGGCGATGCCCTCGGAGATCTTGCCGAACGCGTCCTGCTCGACCCGCATCCGGGGGAGCAGGGACCGGCGGGCGGCCTTGGGGGTGTCGAGACGCTCAGCCACGGCGACCTCCTCGGCGGACCGGGAAGGCCGAGGACGCGGGGGTCTGGGTCCCGAGGCTCGTCTCGTCGGAGTCGTCGTCGGTCTCGCGCCAGTCGTCCGGGAGCATGTGGTCGAGGACGTCGTCGACGCTGATGGCGCCGAGCAGGCGCTTCTCGTCGTCGAGCACGGGCAGCGCCAGCAGGTCGTACGCGGCGAGCAGGCGCGTCACGCGTCCGAGCGGGGCGTCGGGACGGACCCACTCGATGTCCGAGTCGAGCACCGACCCGACCGACACGTGCGGTGGCTCGCGCAGCAGCTTCTGGAAGTGCACGACGCCGAGGAACCGCCCCGTGGGCGTCTCGAGGGGCGGGCGCACGACGAACACGATCGCGGCGAGCGCGGGCGGCAGGTCCTGACGCCGGATCTGGGCGAGGGCCGTGGCGATCGTGGTCTCGGGGCTGAGGACGACGGGCTCGGTCGTCATGAGCCCGCCCGCGGTGTTCTCGTCGTAGGCGAGCAGCCGTCGCACGTCGCGCGCCTCCTCGGGCTCCATGAGCTCGAGGAGCTCGGCCGCCTGCTCCTGGGGGAGCTCGTGCAGGAGGTCGGCCGCGTCGTCGGGCTGCATGGCCTCGAGGACGTCGGCCGCGCGGTCGGTGTCGAGCCCGGAGAGGATCGCGACCTGGTCGTCCTCGGGGAGCTCTTCGAGGACGTCGGCGAGGCGTTCGTTGTCGAGGGCCGTGGCGACCTCGAGGCGGCGCGTGTCGCCCAGGTCGTGCAGGACGTCGGCGAGGTCGGCGGGCTTGAGGTCGTCGTACGCGGCGAGCAGCCGAGCGGCGCCCTGGGTCTCGGGGGTCCCCGCGAGGCCCGTGACCGCGCTGATCTCGACGACGAACGCGTCACCGCGGCGGCGGATGCCCAGTGCGCCCGGGGTCGTCTGCCGCCGCACGAAGAGCTGGTTGACGAGCCAGTCGCCCGTGCGCTGCTTCTCGATCGACAGGTCCTCGACGGTCGCCGACCCGGAGCCGTCGACGAACTGCACCGTCCGGTCGAGCAGCTCGCTCACGGCGAGGGTCTCCATGGCGCGCTGCTCGAAGCGCCGCATGTTGACGAGCCCGGTGCTGATGACCTGCCCGGCGTCGATGCTCGTGACACGGGTCAGGGGGAGGAAGACGCGCCGGCGGCCGGGGACCTCGACGACGAGGCCGACGGCGCGGGGCGCTCCTTTGGGGCGAAGGAGAACGACGACGTCGCGCACCCGTCCGACCTGGTCGCCGAGAGGATCGAACACCGCGATCCCGGCCAGACGCGCGACGAAGACGCGGGTAGTTGCACTCACGTCGCAAGACTACGCACCGCGCGGTGGGGTGGCTCCCCGACGGGCCGCGCGAGGCGGGCGCGGTCGGGTGCGTCGCTCGCACGACGGGCGCCGTCGTGCGAGGCCGCGCGGACCGTGGCCAAGTCGTGACCTTCTTTCTGGGAGGAACCACTGGACTAGACGAGTCAGACCTGCTTGTATGTGGAGCCAATGGGGCGCAATCAATCAAGATCAGTCATCATTGATGACGGAATATGGCGGAGCCCTCATCGCCGGCGGAGCACCCTGCGGCGACACAGCTCGAGCAACACCTCAAAGCAATGAAGCGGAGGAAGTACTCATGAAGAACCCGATCCGGCTCGTCAGCATGACGATCGTCACGGGCCTCGCCCTCTCGGCGTGCGGCTTCGGCGGCGACAGCGGCAGCGGCAGCGCGGGGGCCGACGGCGCCACGACCCTGAACCTCCTGGTCCCCACCTACTCCGACCAGACGAAGTCGCTCTGGGAGGACGTGATCAAGGGCTTCGAGGCCGAGAACACGGACATCGACGTCAAGCTCGAGGTCCAGTCCTGGGACAACATCAACGACGTGGTCCGCACCAAGGTCCAGTCGAACCAGGCCCCCGACATCCTCAACATCGACGCCTTCGCAGGGTTCGTCGAGGACGACCTGCTCTACTCGGCCGACGAGGTCCTCTCGCCCGAGACCATCGCGGACTTCCAGGAGTCGTTCGTCGAGAACGCCTCGATCGACGACACGCAGTACGGCCTGCCGCTCATCGCCTCGGCCCGCACCATGTTCTACAACAAGGACATCTTCGAGCGGGCAGGCGTCACGGCGCCCCCCACCACGTGGGACGAGCTCGCGGCAGCGGCGACCAAGATCTCGGCGCTGGGCGACGTGTACGGCTACGGCCTGCCGCTGGGCTCGGAGGAGGCCCAGGCCGAGGCCGGCCTCTGGTTCTTCGGCGGCGGTGGCGGCTACGGCGACGCGTCGGAGATCACGGTCGAGACCCCGGAGAACCTCGAGGCGACCCAGTTCTTCCAGAAGCTCGCCACGAGCGGCCTCACGCAGCCCGACGCAGGTGCGTCCGACCGCACGCCCCTCATCGACACGTTCATCCAGGGCAAGATCGGCATGATCGTGGGCCTGCCGCCCACGATCGGTCAGATCGCCGAGAAGAACCCCGACCTGAGCTACGGCACGGCGCCGATCGCGACCAAGGACGGATCGCCCGTGACGCTGGGCGTCGCCGACCACCTGATGGCCTTCAAGAACGACGGCAAGAAGCAGGACGCGATCACGAAGTTCCTCGACTACTACTACACGCCCGACGTGTACGTGCCGTGGGTCGACGCCGAGGGCTTCATCCCCGTGACGAAGTCCGGCTCGGAGGAGCTCGCGACCAAGGAGTCGATCGCGCCCTTCCTCGCGCTCCTGCCCGACGCGCAGTTCTACCCGTCGACGAACCCCCAGTGGTCGGCCACCCAGGGGGCGATGCAGTCGCTCATCGGACAGGTCGCGCAGGGCAAGGACGCGGCAGCGGTCCTCCAGGAGATCCAGGCCAAGGCCGACTCCTGACCCCGGACCGGTAACTGCCCGTCCAGCAGTCCTGTCCCCCGCGGTGCGCGGCCGGCTCGCCCGGCCGCCCCGCGGGGACCAGGACCCGGCACCGAAGGACCTCGATGAGCTCGACCACCACCACCGCCCCGGCGCCAGCCGCCGGTTCACCCGAGCGGCCACGCCGCTCGTTCCGGGACCTGCTCACAGCGCTTCCCTGGATCGGTCCCAGCCTCGCGCTGATCACCCTGATCGTCCTGTTCCCTGCGGGGTACATGGTCTTCAGCTCGACCCGTGACATCTCGCAGTCGGGCGTCGACCGGGGGAGCGCCGGGTTCCAGAACTACCTGGACGTCTTCGCCATCCCCGCGCTGCCCCGCGTGCTCGCGAACACCGCGGTGTGGGTCGTCGCGGTCGTCGCCCTCACGGTCGTCCTGTCGCTCGCGCTGTCGAACTTCCTCGACAAGCAGTTCCCGGGCCGGCAGATCGTGCGCCTCGCGGTCATCGTCCCGTGGGCCGCGAGCGTCGTGATGACCACGACCGTCGTCTACTACGGGCTCCAGCCCAACTACGGCATCATCAACCAGCTCCTGGCGGACGTCGGGATCCTCGACAGCCCGGACTTCGGCTTCACCAAGAACGCCACGTCGGCGTTCGTCGTCGCGATCGTCGTGGCGGTGTTCGTCTCGCTGCCGTTCACGACGTACACGCTCCTCGCCGGGCTCCAGTCGATCCCGGGCGACGTGGTCGAGGCGGCACGCCTGGACGGCGCCTCGCACCGGCAGGTCTATTTCGCGATCATCCTGCCGCAGCTCAAGCCTGCACTCGCCGTCGCCGCGATCATCAACATCATCAACGTCTTCAACTCGCTGCCGATCCTGCGACTCATGACGGGCTCGATCCCGGGGTACGACGCGGACACGACGACCACGCTCATCTTCAAGCTCATCCAGTCCGACCGTGCGGTCGACCAGGCGAGCGCCCTGTCGGTCGTGAACTTCGTGATCGTGATCGCGGTCATCGCGCTCTACATGCGCATCGTCAAGCCGATGAAGGGAGTGGACGAGTGAGCAACGCAGTCCTGACGCGCAAGCCCGACGCCCGCCCCGCCCAGCCCCTCAAGAAGGCCTCGAGGTACGCGACCGGCGGACCCGGCTCGGGCGGGTCGATCCCGGGGCGGGTCGTCGCGGGCATCCTCGTGGCGCTGCTCTTCCTGGCGCCCTACGGCATCATGCTGTTCGGCTCGCTCAAGAGCCGTGCCGAGATCCTGCGGATCCCGCCGACGTACTTCCCGGAGCAGTGGCACCTCGACAACTACGTCACCATGTGGTCGACGCCCGAGACGCCGCTCCCGCAGAACCTCGTCTCCACGATCGTCATCTCGGTCGCGGCGACGGTCCTCGTCCTGATCGTGGCCCTGCCGGCCGCGTACTTCACGGCCCGCTTCCGGTTCCCGGGCCGCATGGCCTTCCTGTTCCTCGTGCTGGTCACGCAGATGCTCCAGCCGGCCGTGCTCGTGGCGGGCCTGTTCCGACAGTTCCTCGCGTTCGGGATCGTCGACACCTGGCTCGCCATGATCCTGGTCAACGCAGCCTTCAACCTGGCGTTCGCGGTGTGGATCATGCACAGCTTCTTCGCGAGCGTCCCGAAGGAGATCGACGAGGCCGCGCAGATCGACGGCGCGGGGCGCTGGGCGACGCTGTTCCGCATCAACCTGCCGTTGGTCTGGCCCGGTATCGTGACGGCGATCATCTTCACCTTCGTCGCTGCGTGGAACGAGTTTGCCGCCAGCCTCGTCATTCTCTCGACAGCAGGCAACCAGCCGCTGTCCGTGGCGCTGACGAAGTTCGTGGGTCAGTACGACTCGGCGTGGCAGTACGTGTTCGGCGTCTCGATCGTCGCCATCGTGCCTGTCATCGTCCTCTTCGCGATCATCGAGAAGCGTCTCGTCGGAGGTCTGACCGCAGGGAGCATCAAGTGACACGCATCGAGGACGCGACCGACGAGCCCGGCGGCGCTGCTGCCGAGCCGTCGGGTGGACTCAGCAAGTCGGTCCGCTGGGAGCGCATGCTCGCGCTCCTGGCGGACCGCCGCCGGCTCTCCGTCACCGAGGTGGCGGAGCTGTTCGGCACCTCCGAGTCGACCGTGCGCCGGGACTTCGACCAGATGGCCGACCGCCAGCTCGCGCACCGCACCCACGGGGGGATCGTCGCGGCCTCGGTCGCGTACGGCCTGCCCGGCCGGTACGGCAAGCAGCTCGACGACCGTCAGCGTCTCGCGGAGGCGGCGGCCCACCTGGTCACGCAGCGCCACGCGGACCAGGCCGTCATCGGGTTCAACGGCGGGCGCACCACGACCCTGGTCGCCAAGGCGCTCGGCGAGCTCTCGGACCAGAGGTCCGAGCACGCGGCTCGCACCGGCGAGCACGTCTACACGATCGTGACGAGCGCGCTCAACATCGCCGCCGAGCTGGTCCTGCGCCCGCAGCTGCGCACGGTGTGCCTGGGCGGCACGGCGCGCGCCCAGTCCTACGAGCTCACGGGCCCCATGGCCGTGAGCATGGCCCGCACCCTGTGGCTCGACGTGCTCGTGCTCGGCATGGTCGGCATCGACGCCCAGGCAGGGCTCACGTGCGGCGACCCCGACGAGGCCGGGGTCACGTCCGCGCTCGTCGAGCACTCGCGCCACGTGATCGCCGTCGGGACCTCCGACAAGGTCGGCGAGCGCTCGTTCGCGCAGATCTGCGACATCTCCCGCATCACCACGCTCGTCACCGACTCGGGCGCGACCGAGGAACAGCTCGCGCCCCTGCGGGAAGCAGGCGTCGAGGTCATCGTCGTCTAGGACGAGACCGCGCCGCTCCCGCCCCACACGTCCGCACCACGACGGACGCCGGACCGCGCCGACCGCGCAGCCCCGGTGGCCACACCAGAAGGGTTTGACATCACCATGAGCACCTCCCACGTCAGCGCCGAGATCGCGAGCCAGCCCCAGGTCTGGCGCGAGGCGGCCCGCCTCGCCGCCGAGAGCGCGGCGGTCCTCCCGCAGCCGGGCGAGCGCGTCGCGATCGTCGGTTGCGGAACGTCCTGGTTCATCGCCCAGGCCTACGCGGCCCGCCGCGAGGAGCTGGGCCAGGGGGTCACGGACGCGTTCGCGGGCAGCGAGTACCCGGTGGGCCGTGAGTACGACCGTGTCGTGGCGATCACCCGTTCCGGGACGACCACCGAGATCCTGCACCTCCTCGAGGTGCTCGACGGCAGGCAGCGGACCCTGGCGATCGTCGGCGACCCGACCTCGCCCGGCGCGAGCGCGGCGGACGACGCGGTCGTGATGCCCTTCGCCGACGAGCAGTCCGTGGTCCAGACCCGGTTCGCGACGGCCGCGCTGACGCTCCTGCGCGCAGGCCTGGGCGACGACATCGAGTCTCTCGCGACCGCGGCGGAAGAGGTCGTGGGCTGGGAGGTCCCCGAGGCCGTGCTGGCCCGCACCCAGTTCACGTTCCTCGGTCGCGGTATGGCCGTAGGGCTCGCGAACGAGGCCGGGCTCAAGATGCGCGAGGCGTCTCTCGCGTGGGCGGAGTCGTACCCGGCCATGGACTACCGTCACGGGCCCATCAGCATCTCCGACGAGACCAGCGCCGTCCTCCTGCTCGGTGCCGAGGTCCCGGGGCTCGTCGAGGACATCGAGCGCACGGGGGCCCTCGTGGTCCGCTTCGACGAGGACGCACAGCTCACGCTCGTGCGCTGCCAGCTCCTGTCGGTCGCGAACGCCGAGCGCAAGGGCCTGGACCCCGACGCCCCGCGCCACCTGACGCGCTCGATCATCCTGGAGGACTCGGCATCATGATGGTCGGGGAGGGGCAGCTCGCCGTGCCCGCCGTCCCGGGGCTCCGGCTGCCGTCCCACGCAGGGGCAGCGACCGGGGCCCCGGGGGCGGGCCTGCGTCGGGCGGTGATCGCGCTCGACGTCGGCGGGACCGACATCAAGTCCGCGATCGTCACGCGTGGCAGCGACCCGGACGCGCTCGACGAGATCCTCGTCGAACGGGTCACGTCGACCCGCGCGGCCGACGGCCCCGGGGCCTCGGTCGCCGCGGTCCTGGCGGCGGTGGAGGCGCTTCGCGCCGAGGTGCCCGCGGGCTACCAGGTCCTGGGTGTGGGCCTCGCGGTGCCGGGCACGGTCGACGAGTCGGCAGGCCTCGTGGTGAGCGCCGAGAACCTCGACTGGGTCGACCTGCCGCTGCGGAAGGTCGTCGCGGACGCGACGGGCCTGCCCGTGGGGTTCGGCCACGACGTGCGCGCAGGGGGCCTCGCCGAGGCCCGCCTGGGCGCGGGCCGTGGTGCGCCCGACCACGCCTACGTGTCGATCGGCACGGGCATCGCCGCGGCGGTCGTGCTCCACGGCCAGGTCTACGTGGGCGGTGGGTACGCAGGTGAGATCGGTCATGGCGGCACGCACGGCGGGGCGCCGTGCGCCTGCGGTGGCACAGGTTGCGCGGAGACGTTCGCGTCGGCCGCGGGCATCGCGCGCAGCTACCGGGAGCTCACGGGCGCGACGGCCGACGAGGTCCCCGGCTCGGCCGAGGTCCTGGCACGTGCCCACGCGGGCGACACCGTGGCTCGCCAGGTCTGGGACCGGGCGATCGACCGGCTCGGCGAGCTCGTCGCCGACATGGTCCGCCTCCTCGCACTGCCGGTCGTCGTGATCGGCGGCGGTCTGGTGCGAGCGGGCGAGGACCTCATGGTCCCGCTCGACGCCGCGGTGCGCTCGTACCTCACGATCCATCCCGCGCCCCGGCTCGTCCCGGCCACGCTCGGGTCGGCGGCCGGCACGTACGGGGCCTCGGTCCTCGCGTGGGACGCCGTGACCGCTGCTGCGCTGGGGGCGCTGTGACGGCCGGCCGGCAGGTCCGGGTCCTGTGCCTCACGCCCAACCCCGCGTGGGACGTGACCTACGGCGTCGACCGTCTGGACCCGGGCGAGGCCCTGCGGGTCCGGTCCGTCACGGCCCGTGCCGGCGGCAAGGGCGTCAACGTCGCGCGCGTCGTGCGCGCGCTGGGTGGCGGCTCGGTCGCGGTTGCCCCGGTGGGCGGCATCCTCGCACCGGCCTTCGCGGCCGATCTCGAGGCCGCGGGCCAGCCCGCGACGCTCGTCCCGGTGGCGGGTGCGCTGCGGCAGGCGGTCGCGGTGGTCCCGGAGCACCCCGGGCCCGACGACGGAGGTCACCCCACGGTCCTCAACGAACCGGGGGCCGTGCTCACCGAGGAGGAGTGGGGGGTGCTCGTCCGTACGGCGGTCGGCCTCGCGGCGGACCGCCCGGTCGTGACGATCTCCGGCTCGCTGCCTCCCGGTACGACGCAGGACCGGTTCACCAGTCTGGTGCGCGCGCTGCGCGAGGCCGGCTGCCCGGTCCACGTCGACGCGTCGGGCCCCGGGCTGCTCTGGGCTGCCCAGGCGGGCGCGGACCTCATCAAGCCCAACCGCGCCGAGCTCGCCGAGGCGACCGGGACGGACGACCTGGCCCAGGGCGTGGCGGTGCTGCAGCGCCTGGGTGCGCACGACGTCGTCGTGACCGACGGCGAGAAGGGGCTCGCGGCGTTCGAGCCCGGGTCCACGGCGCCCGTGGCGCGGGCCCGGCTCGACGCCCCCGTGCACGGCAACCCGACGGGTGCCGGTGACGCGGCCATGGCGGCGCTCGCGGTGAGCGTCGGGAGGCCCTGGGCCGAGCGCCTGGCGCTGACCGTCGCCACGTCGGCCGCAGCGGTGCTGCAGCCCGTCGCGGGCCAGGTCGACCCCGAGGACGTGCGGAGGCTCGCCGACCGCGTCCTGACCGAGACCGTGAACGACATCCCGAGAACCACGGAGGACTGAATGCCGCTCGTCACCGCCAGCCAGCTGATCGACGGAGCCCGCGCCGGGCGCCGGGGGGTCGGCGCGTTCAACGTGATCCAGGTCGAGCACGCCGAGGCCTTCGTGGCCGCGGCCGCACGCGCCGGCACGGGCGTCGTCCTGCAGATCAGCCAGAACGCCGCGAAGTACCACGGCGGGCTCGAGCCGATCGCCCTCGCGACGCTCGCGATCGCCCGTGCGTCGAGCGCACCCGTCGTGGTCCACCTGGACCACGCCGAGGACCGCGCCCTCGTGAGCGAGGCCGTCGAGCTGGGCATGAGCTCGGTCATGTACGACGGCTCCGCGCTCGACTACGAGGCCAACGTCGAGGCGACAGCCGACGTGGTGCGCGAGGCCCATGCCCGGGGGGTCTTCGTCGAGGCCGAGCTCGGCAAGGTCGGCGGCAAGGACGGCGTGCACGCCCCGGGCGTGCGCACCGACCCGGCCGAGGCCGTGGCGTTCGTCGCCGCGACCGGCGTGGACGCGCTCGCGGTCGCGGTCGGCTCGTCGCACGCCATGACCGACCGCACGGCCTCCCTCGACTTCGAGCGGATCGCCGAGCTGCGGGCGCTCGTGCCCGTGCCGCTCGTGCTGCACGGGTCCTCCGGCGTCGCCGACGCCGACCTCACGCGGGCCGTCGAGGAGGGGATGACCAAGATCAACATCTCGACCCACCTCAACAACACCCTGACGCGGGCGCTGCGCTCCTACCTGGACCAGAACCCGGCCGTCGTCGACCCGCGCAAGTACCTCGGTGCGGGCCGTGATGCGATGCGCGACGAGGTCGTGCGCCTGCTGGGTGTGCTGAACGCGGCCTGACGGGTCCTCCCGGGAGGCCGAGGGGCGTCGTCGGGGGAGAGGGTGCCGGCTCTCTCCCCCGACGCGGTCCCTCGCGGCGATACCCCCTGAGTGAACGCCCTCGCCTCCTGCCGACTTGTACGGGAGACTGGGCAGATGAGCATGACTCGTCCCAATTCCGCGCCCAAGGTCCCGACGCCGCCGAGCGGGGAGCAGGTCGCGTCCTACGCGACCTACCTCGAGGCGCAGAAGGCCGTCGACTACCTCTCCGACAACAAGTTCCCCGTCGAGTTCGTGACCATCGTCGGCACCGACCTGCGTATGGTCGAGCGCGTCATGGGCCGTCTCACGTACGGCCGGGTGGCGCTCGCGGGCCTGGCGTCCGGGGCGTGGTTCGGCCTGTTCGTGGGTCTGCTGCTGTACATGTTCGACGGCAGCGGCGGCCTGATGGTCGCCGCGATCGGCCTGGGCGCGGGCTTCGGCCTGCTGTTCTCGGTCCTGTCGTACTCGCTCACGGGGGGCAAGCGCGACTTCACGTCGTCGAGCCAGATCGTCGCGTCGTCGTACTCGATCCTGTGCCACCCGGAGCAGGCGGGCGACGCTCGCCGCCTGCTGTCCCAGATGCCCGACGGCGCCGCCGCCCTCGCCCGCCAGGTCCCGCCGGTCGCGGGGCAGGGCGGGCAGTCCGCCCAGCCCGGTCAGTGGGCTCAGCCCGGCCAGTCGTGGGGGGCCCCGCCCCAGGCGCCGGCCGCTCCCGCGGCGCAGCCGCCCGCCGACGCACCGGTCCGGCCCGCACCTCCGGCCCGGACGCCCGACCCGCGCTGGACCACCCCGTCGGGTCAGCCGCGCTACGGCGCGATGCGCAGCGACGTGACGCCGCCGGCGCAGCCGCCCGCCGACGCAGCCCCGGCCGACGGGCAGGCCGCCCCGACGACCGACACCCCGGGTGCGGCCGACGGTGCGACGGACGAGACGTCGTCGGGCACGCGCTAGGTCCTTGCCGCCCGCCGTGCGGGCGCGGTCAGGAGGTGGTCGGGACGGATCCCGGCCACCTTCCGCGCGTTGGGCGGGCGCCGCGGAAGGTCGCGTCCGGCCCGACGCCTCACTGCCGCGCGGCCCGCTCCGCGGCGGCCTTGGCCGCGTCCCGCTCGCGCTTGCGCGCCTCCTTGAGGCGCTTCTCGGCCTCGCGCACGGCCTTCTCGGCCTCGCGGCGGGCCCTGGACGCCTCCTTGACCTTGGCGTCGCGCGCGTAGAGCTCGGCGGCCTCGCGCTCCTCGTGCGGGGGGAGCGGCGACTCGGCGCGCTCGGCGGGCGAGCGCTCGACGTACACCCCGATCCCGTCGAGGACCCGTTCGAGGCCGAACACGACGTCGTCCACGCCGTCGTCGTCGCTCAGGTACGCGCCCGAGGCGACCACGGGGTGCAGGTACGGGAACCGTTCGGGTGTCACGAGCTCGGAGAAGACCTCGGCGTACGCGGCCCCGCTCACGTCGCGTCCGCCGGGGTCCTGCCGGGCTCCGCGCAGCTCGCGCTGGATCCGGGCGGCACTCTGCGCGTAGCTCGTGACGAGCATGATCATCGCGAGCTTGTCGGCGTCGGACAGCGAGGTGTCGTGCAGCGCGCGCAGGCCCAGGTCGACGAAGCGCAGGTTGTTGGGCGTGAGCGGGACGCCCTGGACCGCGACGTCGAGGAACCACGGGTGTGCCTCGTAGACCGCGAGTGACGCGAGCGCGAACTCGCGCAGGCCGCGCCGCCACGTAGGCCCGTCGCCCGCGGGGATCCGCCCCTCCATGACCGCGGTGAGCTCGGGGTGCGCCCCTGAGGGAAGGTCGACGTCCATCGCCTGCTCCTGCATGAGGAGGAGGAGGTCGTCCTTGCTCGTGACGTAGCGGTACAGCGACATGGTCGTGTACCCCAGCGCTGCCGCGAGCTTGCTCATCGACAGCGCGCCGAGCCCCTCGGCGTCGGCGATCTCGATGGCCTGCTCGACGATCCGCTCGATGCTCAGCTCGCGGCGCGGGCCGCGCTGCGGGTTCTCGGCCACGCCCCACGCCAGGGCGATGGCGTGGGGCAGGCCGGGATCGGTGGTGTCCGTCATGGGTACATCATCGCTGGTCCGGTCGGGACCGCCTGTCCGGCGCGGGAACGGCGCGGGCGGCACGGGGCGATGACCTCAGTGCGCCGTCCGACGTCGGTAGAGGATCGACGCCGCGACGCACGAGGCCACGAACATGCCGACGAGCCACGCGAGCGCCGGCGCGAGCTGCCCCGCGGTCGACGTCCCCGAGAGCAGCGCACGCAACGTCTCGATGACGGGCGTGAACGGCTGGTGCGTCGCGAAGCCGTGCAGCCACGTCGGCATGGTCTCGACCGGCACGAACCCGCTCGACAGGTAGGGCACGAACAGGAAGAACATGTTGAAGCTCGCCGCGGCGTCGACGCTCAGGACCAGGCCCGCGAGGCAGCTCAGCCACGTGAACGCGAGGACCATGAGGGCGAGGTAGCCCGCGACGCCCACCCACCCGCCGAGGCCGGCCCCCGGGCTGAAGCCGAGCGCGACGGCCACGAGCAGGACGAGAGCGGCCGAGACGAGGTTGCGGACCGTGCTGGCCAGGACGTGGGCCCACAGGACCGACGGTCCGAAGATGGGCAGGGTCTTGAAGCGGTTGATCGTGCCGCTCGTCATGTCCTGGGCCACCGAGAGCGCGGCGGTCGCCGACCCGAACCCCAGGCACAGGACCAGGATCCCGGGCACGACGTAGTCGACGTAGCTCCCGTCGTCCTCGATCGCGCCACCGAACACGATGACGAACACGAGCATGATGAGGACCGGCAGCATGAGGGCCGTGACGAGACCGTCGACGCTGCGCAGCGTGCGACGCAGCTCGCGGCCCGTCATGGCCGAGACGTCGCGCAGCGCGGTCGCGGGGGTCTGGCGGACGCGCGCCGGGGTCGTGCGCGAGGCGCGGCTCGGTGCGGGTCGCCGCGTGGTCGGTGCTGTGGCGCTCATCGCAGGCCTGCCTTCGTCGTCGCGGGGGAGGCCGCGGGCCGGGTGGGGGCGGACGGGGTGGTCGGGGTGCTCTGGCGCGGCCCGGCGGTTCGCGCGGTGCGCGATCCCGTGAGGGCGAGGAAGACGTCGTCGAGCGAGGGCTTGACCACGGACACGCCCGTGACGGTGATGCCGTGCTCGTCCGCACGTGCCAGGACGTCACGGACCGTGCGGAGCGGGTCCGTCGTCGGGATCGTCGCCGCGAGGTCCTTCTCGTCGATCCCGGAGATCTCCAGCCCGATCTTCTGGACGGACGCGAGCGCGTGGGCGTCGTCGACGTCGACCCGCACGTGCTGGCCGGGGACGAGGGCCTTGAGCTCGCTCGCGGTCCCGCGCGCGACGACGCGTCCGCCGTCGAGCACCGCGATGGTGTCGGCGAGCCGGTCCGCCTCCTCGAGGTACTGGGTCGTGAGCAGGACCGTGATGCCGTCGGCCGCGAGCTCGCGGACCACGTCCCAGAGCTCGGAGCGCGACTGCGGGTCCAGGCCCGTGGTCGGCTCGTCGAGGATGAGGACCTGCGGGTTCGCGACCAGGCTGATCGCGAGGTCGAGGCGGCGTCGCATGCCGCCCGAGTAGGTCTCGACGCGTCGCCGGGCGGCGTCGGTCAGGCCGAAGCGGTCGAGGAGCTCGGCCGTGCGGGCCTTGACGGTCGAGCGGGGCAGGTGCGCGAGCGTGGCCATCATCGCGAGGTTCTCCTCGCCCGTCTGGAACTCGTCGACCGAGGCGTTCTGACCCGTGAGGGCGATGACCTCCCGGACCTTGGCGGCCTGGCGCACGACGTCGTGGCCCGCGATGGTCGCGGTCCCGGCGTCGGGCCGGACGAGGGTCGTGAGGACGTTGACGGCGGTCGTCTTGCCCGCGCCGTTGGGTCCGAGGAGCGCGAAGATCTCGCCTCGTCGGACGGACAGGTCCACGCCCCGCAGGACGGCGTGGTCTCCGTAGGACCTGGTGAGCCCCCGGACGTCGATCATCGGGTCGGACATCGCTACCTCCGTGTGCGTCGCAGACTGTGTGTATCTCCTACACTGTGTAGACCATACGCACTGTGTGTGACGTACACAAGAGGGAAATCCCGTGACCACGGCCGCAGCCGCTGGCTAGCGTGACCACATGCACACCGCCACGCACCAGGCCGAGTTCCGTGACGCCCGCCTCGTCGAGGTCTACGACGCCCAGAACGCGTGGGGTCGGGACGACGACTACTTCCTCGCCCGCGCCGCCGAGGGCCCGGGCGGGCGTGTGCTCGACCTCGGGTGCGGCACCGGTCGGCTGACCGTGGCGCTCGCGGCCGCGCGGTACGCGGTGACCGGCGTCGACCCCGCGGGGGCGTCGCTCGACGCGGCCCGGCGTCGGCCCGGCGCCCAGACCGTGACCTGGGTCCACGGGACCTCCACCGACGTGCCCGCGGGCGCGTTCGACGTCGCCCTCATGACGAGTCACGTGGCCCAGTTCTTCGTCGCCGACGACGAGTGGGCGGGCGTCCTCGCAGACCTCCGGGGGGCGCTCGTGCCAGGTGGGCTCCTTGCCTTCGACGCCCGGGACCCCCTCGGCCGGGCGTGGGAGTCGTGGCACGCGCCCGACGACCGCGACCCGGTCGACCTGGGCGACGGGCGCGTGGTGCTGACCTGGAGCGAGGTCACGGGCGAGCGTGACGGCGTCGTCGACTTCACGCTCGGCTACGCGATGCCGGAGGGGGACGAGCTGAGGAGCACCGCGACGCTCCGGTTCCGCACCGAGGACGCGTTGCGCCGGAGCGTCGAGGCGGCCGGGTTCGTCGTCGAGCAGGTCGACGGCGGGTGGGGGAGGGAGGCCGTCGGGCAGGGCGACGGTGAGCTGCTCGTGGTCGCTCGCGCGGTCTGAGCCGCCGGACGTCCGGACGGCGAGCCTGCACGGGCCGACCGCAGGGCACGACGAAGGCGGCGGCCCCGAGGAGCTCCTCGGGGCCGCCGCCTTGGTGCGCCGGTGGTGCGGCGCAGCGCCGCCGCGACGCGTGCGTCAGTCGCGCAGCGACGCCATCCACGCCTCGATGTCCTCGGGGCGACGCGGGAGCGCCGCCGAGAGGTTCTCGTTGCCGTCCTGCGTGATCAGGACGTCGTCCTCGATGCGGATGCCGATCCCGCGGTACTCCTCGGGGACCGTGAGGTCGTCGCTCTTGAAGTACAGGCCGGGCTCGATCGTGAAGACCATGCCCGGCTCCAGGACGCCGTCGACGTACAGGTCGCGACGCGCCTGCGCGCAGTCGTGCACGTCGAGGCCCAGGTGGTGGCTCGTGCCGTGCACCATCCAGCGGCGGTGGAACTGGCCCTCGGGGGCGAGGGACTCCTCGGCCGTCGCGGGCAGCAGACCCCACTCGGCGAGGCGCTCCGCGATGACCTTCATCGCGGCCGCGTGGATGTCGCGGAAGCGGGCCCCCGGGACGGCGACCGCGAAGGCCGCGTCGGCGGCGTCGAGCACGGCCTGGTAGATGCGGCGCTGGACGTCGGTGTAGGTGCCGTCGACGGGCAGGGTGCGCGTGACGTCGGCCGTGTAGAGCGAGTCGACCTCGACGCCCGCGTCGAGCAGGACGAGCTCGCCCGGGCGGACCTTGCCGTCGTTGCGGATCCAGTGCAGCGTCGTGGCGTGCTCGCCCGCGGCGGCGATGGTCTCGTAGCCGACCGTGTTGCCCTCGAGGCGCGCGTGCGCGTCGAACGTCGTCTCGATGACGCGCTCGCCGCGGCGGTGCTCGGTCGCTCGGGGCAGGTTCCGCACGACCTCGGCGAAGCCCGCGATCGTCGCGTCGACGGCCTCGCGCATGTGCTCGATCTCGAGCGCGTCCTTGACCAGGCGGAGCTCCGAGGTGGCCTCGACGAGCGCGGCGTCGGCGACGTCGTCGCCCTGGCCGTTCTCGAGGCGGATGGCCTCGACCAGGGCCTCGATGTTCTCGTCGGCACCCGTGACGACGAGCAGGGAGACGTGCTCGCCGACGTCCTTGGCGAGCGCGTCGCGCAGCTCGTCGATGTGCGCGGCCTCGATGCCCGTCACGGTGGTGACGTCGTCGAGGCTCGGGCGGGCGCCGACCCAGAACTCGCCGTAGCGCGAGTCCGCGTAGAACTCCTCGGTGTCGCGCGCCGCGAGGGGGCGCACGTAGAGGACCGAGTGGTGGTTCGAGCCGTCGTCACCCGTGCCGGGCTCGACCGGGTGCAGGACCAGGACCGCGTCCGGCTCCTGGTCCGTGCCGAAGCCCGTGAGGTGCGCGAACGCCGAGTGCGGGCGGAACCGGTAGTCGGTGTCGTTCGAGCGGACCTTGAGCGGTCCGGCGGGGACCACGAGGCGCGCGCCGGGGAAGCCGGCGGACAGCTCGGCGCGGCGGGCAGCCGTGTACGGAGCGGCGACGCCGGCCTCGACGTCGTGGCTCGCACGGGGGGCCCAGCCGCTCGTGATGAACGCCTTGAAGGCCTCGGAGTCGGGGCGGTGCGACCGGTTGTCGTTCCGGGCGGCGATCTCCTGCTCGGACTCCGTGACCGGGGCGCTGACGGGGGTGGTGTCGTTGCTCATGGGTACCAGTGTCCCATCGGTCGCTGGGAGGGAGCGTGCGGCCCGACGGCGCCGCTCGCCCTCCGGCCGTCAGGTCGCCCTCGCAGGGGCGGGGAGCGGCGACAGGTGGTCCCGAGCTGCTCGGGACCACCTGTCGTCCACCCTGCGGGCGTGGACGTCGTCAGCGGCCGACGTCCGACACCTCGGCCGCGGTGATGATCCGTCGACGTTCGACCGGCCGGATCACGCCGTCGTCGACGAGGTCGCGCGTGACCTGCTTGACGTGCTGCAGGAAGGCCCGGTGGTTGGGGTAGTCGTCGTCCTCCGCGACGAGATCGTTGATGGTGCAGCCGTTGCCCGTGTCCACGTTCGTCACGGTGCTGTCGTTGCCGTCGATGACGACCGTCGGTCGGACGTCGGAGCCGGGGCACCGGTCCAGCCCCTGCACGACGACCGTGAAGATGACCGACCGGGCCTTCGACACGTTCCCCGCGGCGTCGGTCGCGCGGTAGGTCACGGTGTGGTTGCCGTCCGTGGCGACGACCACCGGCGCCGCATAGCGCTGCCACGCGCCGCCGTCGACCTGGAGCTCGGTCCGGTCGACCCCCGAGCCCGCGTCGGTCGCGACCAGGGTGATCGTGACCTTCCCGAGGAACGCCCCGCGCAGGTCCCGGCTCCCGCTGAGGGTCGCCGTCACCTCGGGCGCGACGGTGTCGGCAGGCACGGTCGACTCCACCACGAACGAGACGGTACCCGGCGCCGACACGTTGCCCGCTCGGTCCGTCGCGCGGAACGCGACCGTGTGCGAGCCCGGCGTCGAGACCACCACCTGGGTCGCGTAGCGGTACCACGTGCCGCCGTCGACCTGGTACTCGATCGTCGCGACGCCGGAGTCGTCGTCGGTCGCGGTCAACCGGACCTGTGCGCTGCCCACGTACTCGCCCGCGCTGTTCCTGGCGCCGTAGACCCCGGCGGTCACCACGGGAGCTACGGTGTCGCCCGGGTCGGCCGGAACGACCGTCAGGGTCACGGAGGCGACCTCGGAGACGTTCCCGGCCTCGTCCGTCGCACGGTAGGCGAGCGAGCGGTCACCCGGCTCGTCCAGCACGACCGCCGTGGTGTAGCCGGTCCACGCCCCGCCGTCGACCGCGTACTCGATCGAGGCGACACCGGACCCCTCGTCGGTCGCCGTGAGCGTGACGGTCGCCGACCCGACGTACGCACCCGCGCCGTCCTGGTCGCCGCTGACCGTGGCTGCAACGACCGGTGCCGTCGTGTCCTCCTCGCCGTCACCCGCGACGACGACGAACGTCGACGCACCGACCTCGGAGACGTTGCCCGCGACGTCGGTCGCGCGGTACGAGACGGTGTGCTCGCCCGGCTCGGTGATCGTGACCGGTGCGGTGTACGGCATCCAGTGCCCGCCGTGCACGTCGACCTCGATCGAGGCGACACCCGACCCGTCGTCCTGGGCCGCGACGGTCACGGTCGCGGAGTCGACGTACGCACCGTCGTCGTCCTGGTGGCCCGCGACCTCGGCGGTCACGGTCGGGGCGACCGTGTCCTCCTCACCGCCCCCCTCGACGACCGTGAACGTCGCCGTCTGCGGGGCCGAGGTGTTGCCCGCCTCGTCCGTGGCGCGGAACCCGAGGGAGTGCTCGCCGACGGTCTCGACGACGAACGGTGCGTCGTACGCCCGCCAGCCGGCACCGTCCAGGTCGTACTCCACGCCCGCGACACCCGACCCGTCGTCGGTCGCGGCGAGCGTGACCGTGGCGCCGCCGACGTACGCACCGGCGCCGTCCCGCTCGCCCGTCACCTCGGCGGTGACCGCCGGTGCCGTCGTGTCGTCGCCGCCCCCGCCGTCCTCGGTCACGACGAGCTCGCCCCACATCTCGCCGTGGCCGGGGATCGCGCAGAAGTAGCGGTACGTGCCCGGGGTCAGCACGACCTCGGCCACGTGCTTGCCGCCGTTCGTGTCGAACGGGCTCGCCAGGATGTCGAGCGTGACGTCGTGGTTGTAGCCGGGGGTCGACGTGTCGAAGGTCAGTGTGTGGCTCATGCCGAACGTGCTGCCGGTCGCGACGCTGTTCTCGAACACGATCGTCGCCTTCCCGGCGGTGGCCGTCGCCGGGAACGTCTTGTAGTCGGTGACGCTGTTGTCACCGGTCCAGGTCAGCACCTGCTCGGCCGCGACGGTCGTCGCGGTCGTCGTGGACGACTGGTTCGCACCGGGTGGGGCGGCCGTCGCCGGGGCGACGGAGACGACCGTGGCGGCGGTGAGGCCGGCGACCAGGGCGGCCACGAGCCGTCGTGCGCCGCGAGCTCTCGAGCTTCTTCGTTCCATGGGTGTGCACTCCTCGTCGATGTGCAATGGGTCGGGGTCGGGGTCGGGGTCGGGTGCCGGTCCGGGGGGGGGGGGGGGGCCCCCCCCCCCCCCC
>NZ_JAMXIO010000031.1:0-46362 GCF_059651515.1 Oerskovia sp. 140933 | reverse complement strand
GATGTGCCGCGGACGTGGCCGTTGGAGGCTCGGCAGGTTGCGGTGCTGGGGGCGGGGAACGTGGCGTTGGACGTGGCGCGGGTGCTGGCCAAGCATGCTGACGACCTTCTCCCGACCGAGATCCCGGACAACGTCTATCAGGGCCTGAAGAACTCTCCGGTCACGGATGTGCATGTGTTCGCGCGTCGTGGTCCGGCGCAGGCGAAGTTCTCGCCGTTGGAGTTGCGTGAGCTGGGGCATGTGCCGGACGTGGACGTGATCGTGTATCCGGAGGACTTCGAGTTCGACGAGGGGTCGATGGCCGCGATCAACTCGTCGAACCAGACGAAGCAGGTCGTCAAGACGTTGACGGACTGGACGTTGAAGGATCCGTCGCAGTTCACGGCTTCGCGGCGGTTGCACCTGCATTTCTTGCATGCGCCGGTCGCGGTGCTGGGTGAGGGCAGGGTCGAGGGGTTGCGTACCGAGCGGACGCGGTTGAACGGGGACGGGACGGTCAGTGGGACGGGGGAGTTCCACGAGTGGCCGGTGCAGGCGGTGTATCGGGCGGTGGGGTACTTCGGGTCGCCGTTGCCGGAGATCCCGTTCGATGATCTCAAGGGTGTGATTCCCAACCGTGAGGGTCGGGTGATCGACATCGATGGTGAGCAGATCCCGGGGGTGTATGCCACGGGGTGGATCAAGCGGGGGCCGGTCGGGTTGATCGGGCACACCAAGTCCGACGCGTCCGAGACCGTGCGCCACCTCGTCGAAGACGTCGCCGACTCGCGCACGGCCGCCCACCCCGAGCCCGAGGCGATCCTGGAGTTCTTGGCCGAGCGGGGGGTGGACGTGGTGCAGTGGGCGGACTGGGAGGTCCTGGACGCTCACGAGCGTTCGTTGGGCGAGCCGCACGGGCGTGAGCGCGTGAAGGTCGTGCCGCGTGAGGAGATGCTCTGCATCGCTCGCCGTCAGACGCAGGCCGCTGCGGGGGACGACGCGCTCTGAGCGCCTGACCCGTGCACGGCACGACGGCGCCCCCACCCACCCGGGTGGGGGCGCCGTCGTCGTCCCGGGACACCGCGCACGGGCGCCCAGCAGACCTCAGGCCCGACGCCCCGCGAGGGGCCGACGGGAACGCTCCGGGTGCACCGAGCGTTCTCCCGGTGGATGCTCGCACCACGGCATCCTGTGCTCGACGGAAGGACTGAGGTGGGTCACCAGCATTTCAACGGTCTGAAGACCGCAGGGCTCTTCGGCGTCATGTGGGCCGTGATCCTGGGCCTCTGGGCCGTGTTCGGGCGGTCGGCCAGCACGTTGTGGATCTTCGTCGCGGTCGGCCTCGTGACCACGGCGTACGGGTACTGGAACTCCGACAAGATCGCGATCCGGGCCATGCACGCGCGGCCCGTGAGCGAGCTCGAGCAGCCCGCGATGTACAGGATCGTGCGCGAGCTCTCGACCGCCGCACGTCAGCCTATGCCCAAGCTGTACGTCTCACCCACGCAGGCGCCCAACGCGTTCGCGACCGGCCGCAACCCCAAGAACGCGGCCGTCTGCTGCACCGAGGGCATCCTGACGCTGCTCGACGAGCGCGAGCTGCGCGGGGTCCTGGGGCACGAGCTCATGCACGTGTACAACCGCGACATCCTCACCTCGTCGGTCGCGAGCGCCATGGCCGGCGTCATCACGTCGCTCGCGCAGTTCCTGCTGATCTTCGGCGGCAACCGCGACCGGGGCGGCAACCCGCTCGCGGCGATCGCGATGGCGCTGCTCGCGCCCGTCGCCGCGATGGTGATCCAGCTCGCGATCTCCCGGACGCGCGAGTACGACGCCGACGAGGACGGCGCGAAGCTCACGGGCGACCCGCTCGCGCTCGCCTCGGCGCTGCGCAAGCTCGAGCAGGGGACCGCGCGGGCCCCGCTGCCGCAGAACAGGGACCTGGTCGACGTCTCGCACCTCATGATCGCCAACCCGTTCCGCGGGGCGGGCGTCGCGAAGATGTTCGCGACGCACCCGCCCATGGCCGACCGCATCCAGCGCCTCGAGCGCATGGCGGGCCAGCAGGGCGGCATCACGCGGTACTGACGACCGGGAGCCCCGCGGTCGATGCCGAGGTTCCCCCGCCTCGACCCCTCGCGCCTACGTCGCCGGGGCGCTCGGCGAGATCCCGCGGTCGGCCAGCCAGCCGCGCACCGTGGCCCACGAGGCCGAGCGAGGGTTCTGGGGCGACAGGTGGTCGTCGCCGGGGACGACGGCGAGGGTCGCGTCGTCACCGGCTGCCTGCGCCGCCGCGGCGTAGTCCGTGGCCACCGACGGGAGGACCACGGCGTCCAGGTCGCCGGTCAGCACGAGCGTCGGGACCCCGAGCGGGAGCCGGGCCGTGGGGGAGGCGAGGTCGTACCGGTCGTCGGAGACCTCGCTCGTCGTCCCTCCCATGAGGGCCTCGACCGCCCCTCGGTTCCCGCTCGCCGCCCCGGCCGCCACCAGGTCGTTGACCCCGGCCTGGGTGACCACGAGGTCCGGTCGGACGACCGGGCTCGCGCCCGGGGCGCCGTCGGGCAGGGTGTGCCGGGCGGCGAGCCACAGGGCCAGGGTCCCGCCGGCGGAGTGCCCGACGACGGCCACGCGCCCGGGCGTCAGGCCCACGCTCCCGAGTGCCTCGGGGAGCAGGTCGAGGCCCGCGGCGACGTCCTCGAACGTCCCGGGCCAGCCTCCGTCGTCGGCGGGGTCGGGCGCTCCCACGCCGCGGTAGTCGAGGTTCCACACCACGATGCCGTCGTCGGTCAGGTCACGGGCGACCGCGGTCTCGGAGAACCGGTCGTACGAGGCGTCCCAGCCGCCACCGTGGACCACGACGACGACGTCGACGGACCGGTCGCCGCCCGTCTCCGCCGTGTCACCGGACGGTGTACGTCGTTCGGCGACCGCACCGGCGAGCGCGGCGGGCAGGATCAGGTCGGCCACCTGCGCGGGCCGCGGTCCGTAGGCGAACGTGGTGGTCGTCGCGTCGTCGGGCTGGCTCGGGCGAGGGGACGTCGCGGGCCGCGCCGACGAACCTGACCCCGGGTCGGGCGCCGCCGTGCCCGCGCACCCGGCGGCGGACAGGGCGAGGGAGAGGCCGAGCGTGAACCCCGCCGCGAGACGACGGCGGGAGCCCGTGCCCTGCCCGACCCTCCGGTGCGGGCCCGTCACCGCGCGCCTCCTCCCGCCGGGGGCGTGGTCGGGCGCGGACGCGCCCCGTGGAGCAGCCGCTCCAGGGCGAGCGCGACGCCGTCGTCGTCGTTCGACGCCGTCACACGGGTCGCGGCCGTGAGCACCTCGGGGTGCGCGTTGGCTACGGCGTACGAGGTTCCTGCCCAGGCGAGCATGGGCAGGTCGTTCGGCATGTCGCCGAACGCCCACACCTCCTCCGCGCCGATGCCGTGCGTCGCGCACCAGGCGGCCAGCGCACCCGCCTTCGTCACGTCCGGAGGCAGCAGCTCCGCGAGCCCCTCGGCCCCCGAGAACGCGAGCAGCGCCCGGTCGCCCACGGCGTCGAGCACCCGCTCGAAGAACGCGTCCTGGCCCAGGTCCTCGGTGCGCGCGAGCAGCTTGGCGACAGGAGCGTCGAGCGCGCGCTCGACCGGCCCGCGCCAGGAGTCCGGCATGTCCTCGTCGTGACGGAACTCCGGGTCGAACACCGGGCCCTCGACCTGCTCGACGGCGAGCGCGACCCCCGGGACGGCCGCCCGCAGGTCGCGGACCACGTCACGCAGGGCGAGCGGCGCGAAGCCCCTCGACTCCACGACCTGGCGCGTGCCGACGTCGTAGACGCACGCACCCCCCAGGCAGATGATGACGCCGTGCCCCCCGACCAGGCGCCCGACCTCCCCGAGCCAGCGCGGCGGGCGGGCCGTGACGAACACGACGTGCGTCCCGCCCTCGTCCAGGGCCGTGAGGACGCCGCGCGTCCGGTCGGAGACCGTGCCGTCGGAGCGCAGGAGCGTCCCGTCGAGGTCGGTCGCGACCACGCGAGGCAAGGCGGTCATGCGTGGGCTCCCTGCTGCTCGGCGCTCACGGGACGGGTGTGTCGCACGGGCCCGCGACGGCCCCGCGACACCACCCACGGTCCACCGTCGGTCGCACGGAGCGCAGCGACCACGCGCCCCGACGACCCTCCCACGACGAGAACGGGTTCCCCGGACCACGCTCGCCACGGCGCCCCGCGGAGCGCCTCCGGGGAACGGGTGCGGGACGCCTCCCGGTCGGCGAACCGGGCCACGGCCGTGCCGAGCACGGGGCGCCGCACCGTCTCCTCGGTGCCGCCGAGCGACCACGGCCCGCGCCCCGCCCGCGCGAGGGCGTCGGACGACGAGAGCCGGTGAGAGTCCACGCCGTGAGTGTAGGTCGGGCGCGCCGACGACACGCCCACCCGTGACCGCGCCCGTGCAGGACCTGTCCGGGAACGCCGACGGGCGCGCCGCCGTCGGGCAGGAGCCCGACCGACGACGCGCCCGTCAGGAGCAGGTCAGCGGTAGTTCGTGAACTGCACCGCGAAGTCCAGGTCCGCTCCCTTGAGCAGCGCCTGGACCGCCTGGAGGTCGTCGCGCGACTTGCTCGTCGCGCGGACCTCGTCGCCCGTGATCTGGGTCTTGACGCCCTTGGGGCCTTCCTCACGGATGATCTTGGTGACCTTCTTGGCGTTCTCGCCCGCGAGGCCCTCCTTGAGCACGCCCTCGAGGCGGTACTCCTTGCCCGACAGCTTGGGCTCGTTGTCCCCCGTGTCGAACGCCTTGAGCGAGATGCCGCGCTTGATGAGCTTGGTCTGGAACACGTCGAGGATCGCGAGCACGCGCTCCTCGGAGTTCGCGACCATCACGATCTTCTCGCCGCTCCAGGCGATCGACGCGCCGATGTTCTTGAAGTCGTAGCGGGTCGCGATCTCCTTGACGGCCTGGTTGAGGGCGTTGTCGACCTCCTGGCGGTCGACCTTGCTGACGATGTCCATCGATGAATCGGCCACGGTGCTCTCCTGACGCGGTAGGTGGGGGTGGTCTGGGGTCCACGGTAGTGCGCGGGCGCCCGGGGCGTCGCCTCGGGTCGTGGTCGGGTGCGCCGCGCGGACGGGCGCTGCCGCACGCGGCCCGCCCGCCACGGGTCCGCCGTCAGCGGGCCGCGAGCCGGGACACGCGCATCGACCGCAGGGCGTCGACGCTGAGCACGATCAGCGCGAGCCACACGAGCGAGAAGCCGGCCCACCGGGCGGGCGGCATGGTCTCGTGGAACACGAGCAGGCCGACGAGGAACTGCAGCACGGGCGCGAGGTACTGGAGCATGCCCACGAGGCTCAGCGGCAGGCGGCGGGCAGCGGAGCCGAACAGCAGCAGGGGCAGGGCCGTGACGACGCCGCTCGACGCGAGCAGGAGCGCGTGCCCGGCCCCCTCGGTGGCGAACGTGCCGACGCCCGTGACCCCCAGGTAGACCAGGTAGCCCAGCGCCACGGGGAACAGCAGGGTGGTCTCGACCGCGAGGCCGGGCAGGGCCTCGACGTCGCGGCCGACCCGGTTCTTGACGAGCCCGTACAGCCCGAACGAGGTCGCGAGGGTCAGTGCGATCCACGGTAGCCGACCGACGCCGAACGTGAGGACGACCACGGCCACGGTCCCGATCCCGAGCGCGACCCACTGCGCGGGGCGCAGGCGCTCCTTGAGGACGACCACCGCGAGCAGCACCGTGACGAGCGGGTTGATGAAGTAGCCCAGTGCGGCGTCGAGCACGTGCCCGGAGAGCACGCCGTACACGTAGACCGTCCAGTTCGTGGCGACGAGCACCGAGGCGATCGCGAGCAGACCGACCGTCCGGCGCGAGCGGAACGCCGCGCGGTAGGCGGGGAGCTGGCGCATCACGACGAGCAGGAGCAGGCAGAAGAGCAGGCTCCAGACCACGCGGTGCCCGATGATCTCGAGCGGACCGGCGGGCTTGAGCAGGGGGAAGAAGAGGGGCATGGCGCCCCACAGGACGTAGGCGCTCGCGCCGAGGGTCAGGCCCAGGCGGTCGACCGGGGCGGGGCCGCCGGGGGTGTCCGGGGCGGTGGGGCTCGGGGCGCCGGTGGCCGCGGAGAGGTCGTTCGCGGAGGGTCGAGGGGAGTGGCTCACGGTTCACTGTAGGCGTCCGAGGGCGGTCAGGGAGGGATCGATTTTCCACCGGAGCCCGATCGGTTGTACTGTTGCCACGCTCCCGCAGTTCGGAAGCGTCCTGCGGTTGCGCCTCGGTGCAGCCCGGGTGCGGACGTCCGACGAGAGTGCACAACAGAACATGGCAGGTTGCCCGAGCGGCCAAAGGGATCTGACTGTAAATCAGACGGCATAGCCTTCGTGGGTTCGAATCCCTCACCTGCCACGCACCTCGACGAGGCGCCACCCCCCGGGGTGGCGCCTCGTTCGCGTGGTGCGACCGAGGCGAGCCGGTGCCCGGTGCACGCGCCCTCGTGGCGCTGCTCGCCCCGACCCGACGCCGGAGCTCGCCGCGGTCCGCTCGAGGACCCCACGGGGCTCGTCCGGGGCTCGGGAGCCGACAGGGGACGAGCCGGCAGGGCGACCCGGGTGTGACATGCACCCGCTTCGCGACATGTCGGGCGCTCCCGGCGTCCTGCGCGGGGGTCGACGCGCTCGCGGGGCTCGGCGCGGCGAGGGGGCAGAATCGGCCTGATCACTGGGGTTTCGGGTGGTCGCGGGAGCCGATTTCGCACGAGGCCGGAACCCGTGTAATCTTTTCACCGCTGCCCCGATAGCTCAGTCGGCAGAGCGTCTCCATGGTAAGGAGAAGGTCAAGGGTTCGATTCCCTTTCGGGGCTCTGTGAAGTGACGTGGGGTCGTCTCGCTACAATGTTGGCGACACGACCCCGCGTTCATCACGCGGCGGGGTAGCTCAGCTGGTCAGAGCGCACGGCTCATAATCGTGAGGTCGCGGGTTCGAGCCCCGCCCCCGCTACCACTTCCTGACAACACACCGTACGGCGGCCGGCGCCGTGCGGCCTAGCAAGCACGTAGCGCCCTCCGGAGGCGCGAGAGGTGGCACTACCGTGGCAAGCAAGAGCTCAGACGTTCGCCCGAAGATCACGCTCGCATGCGTGGACTGCAAGGAGCGGAACTACATCACCAAGAAGAACCGCCGCAACGACCCCGACCGTCTCGAGCTGGCGAAGTTCTGCCCGCGTTGCGGCAAGCACACCGCTCACCGCGAGACCCGCTGATCCAGCGGCTCTGCTGAGCAGCTTCCGTACGCATGGCGATCAACGCTGACTACGCCGGTCGCGAGTACCCGGCAACCGCCCCGTACTCGGTCGGCCGCGAGAAGATCCGCGAGTTCGCCTCTGCTGTCGGTTCGTCCCACCCCGCGCACCACGATGTGGCCACTGCGCGGGGTTTGGGCTATCCGGACCTGATCGCACCGCCCACGTTCGCGGTGATCGTCGCGCAGCGTGCGGAGGCCCCGTTCGTCCAGGACCCCGCGGCCGGGATCGACTTCACGCGAGTCGTCCACGCCGACGAGCGGTTCGTGCACCACCGTCCGATCGTCGCCGGCGACGAGCTCGTGACGGTGCTGCACGTCGACTCGGTCACGCAGCGTGCGGGCATCTCGATGGTCACGACCCGCGCCGAGATCGGCGCCCTGGCGGCTGACGGTTCCGGAGCCGTCGAGCCCGTCGCGACCGTCACGTCGAGCCTCGTCGTCCGCGGGGAGGACGCATGACCGAGCACGCAGCGCCCACGGTGAGCACACCGCGCCCGGACCTCGCCGCGCTCGCGGTGGGCGACGTCGTCGGGACCCGTGAGGTCCTCGTGGACCGGGCCCGCCTGGTCCGCTACGCCGGCGCGAGCGGCGACTTCAACCCGATCCACTGGAACGACGCCTTCGCGCAGAGCGTGGACCTGCCGGGCGTGATCGCGCACGGCATGTTCACCATGGGTGCGGCCGTCGCGCTGGTGGAGGACTGGGCCGGGGACCCCGGCGCGGTCGTGGACTATCAGACGCGCTTCACGCGCCCCGTGCCCGTGCCGAACCCGGGCGAGGCCGTGATCTCGGTGTCGGGGGCGATCGGCGCGATCGACCTCGAGGCCCGGACGGTCCGCGTCGACCTCACGGTCACGTTCGAGGGCGCGAAGGTCCTCATGAAGGCACAGGCGGTCGTCCGCCTCTAGGGCCTTCCACGGTGCGTCGAAGGGCGCCTCTCCCGCCGGAGAGGCGCCCTTCGTGCGTCCGTGACCTCCCGCGGGAGGTCCCGGTCAGGCGCCGGGCGCGGGGCCGGTCGTGGTGCCGATCACGAGCTCCACGTCGAGCATGACGGTCTCCGGCTCCTTGCCCGCGAGGAGGCCGACGACGGCGTCCCCGAGCTGGGACCCCTTCTCGGCGAGGGGCTGGTGGACGCTCGTGAGCGTGTCGGGGCTGAGCCAGGGCAGGTCGAGCCCGTCGAACCCGGCGACCGACAGGTCCTCGGGCACGCGCAGCCCGAGCTCCTTGGCGCCCAGGACCGCTCCCGCGGCGAGCAGGTCGGAGTGGGCGATGATCGCCGTCGGGCGCTCGTCCGCCGGGACCCAGGTCCCGAGGATCTGGACCGCGGCGGCGTGCCCGTGCTCGACGAGCGAGGCCTCGGTCTCCCAGGAGATGAGGGGCTCGACGACGTCGCGCACCCCGGCGAGCCGGTTGAGCGTGGGGGTGCGGTCGGCCTGGGCGAGGCGCTCGGCGTCGATGATGCCGCTGCGGCGCGAGTTGTCGAGGGGGAGCGAGATCTCGGCGATGCGCGTGTGGCCGAGACCGACGAGGTGGCGGACGGCGTCCGCCGTGCCGCGTCGGTCCTCGATGCCGACGAGGGGCGTGCCGGGGACGGGGTGCCCCTCGCCGATCACCACGGGGACGCCGCGGCGCTGCAGGGCGGCGAGGGTCGCGTCGTCGGTCCCGACGCCCCAGACGAGCACCGCGACGTCCATCGCGGCGCTCTCGATGAGCGGGTCGACCGCGCGGGACGGGACGTCCGAGGGGATGCCGGGGATGAGGAGCACGCCGAGCCCGCTGGTCCCGAGCGTGGAGACCAGCCCGTCGAGCACCTGGACGGCCACGGGGTCGCGGAACGCGCGCTTGAGCTGGTCGCCGATCACGACGCCGACGATCCCGGACTTCCCGGAGCGCAGCTGGCGCCCGAGGGGGTTGGGCCCGGTGTAGCCGAGCTCGTCGGCCGCGGCCATGACGCGGTCGCGCGTCTCGGGGGTGATGGGCCCGGCGCCCGAGAAGGCGAGGGACGCGGTGGACACCGAGACCCCGGCGAGCGCAGCCACGCGGGCGAGGGTCGGGCGGCCTGGCGGCCTGGGTGCCTGCTCGGTCTCGGTCATCGTTGCCCCTCTGCCGGTCTGGTCGACGTTCTCGGTCCCGGCGTGGCGCGCGGAACGGTTGTTGACGGCGCGGCCAGACTACCCGCAGAATTGTGCCCATGTCTCGAATCGTTTCGAAGGCCACCCCCGACGCAGGAATCGAATCGATTCGACCCGTGCTCGACCCCGGCCTCTCCCGCGCCCGCTGGTCCCTCCTCGGGATCTTCCTCCTCAACGGCATCGCCATGTCGAGCTGGCTCGCCCGCATCCCGTCGATCCGCGACGCGCTCGGCATGACCCCCAAGGACCTGGGCTTCGTGCTCCTCGCGGGCGCGGTCGGGGCTCTGCTGACCGTGACGCTCGCGGGTCCCGTCGTCAACCGGTTCGGTGGCAAGGTCACGATGCTCGCCTCGACCGCGTTCTTCGCCGCGGCCTTCGTGCTCCTCGGGGTGGGCCCGGCGACGGGCTCGGTCGCCCTGCTGGCCGCGGGCATCTTCCTCAACGGAGTGGCCTTCTCGCTCGCCAACGTCCCCATGAACGTCGAGAGCGCGAGCGTCGAGCGTCGCACCGGGCGCACGATCCTGCCGCAGTTCCACGCGGCGTTCAGCGTCGGTGCCGTGGTCGGCTCGCTCGTCGGCGCCGCCTGCGCGGCGGGCGACGTCCCGGTCCTGGTCCAGTTCGCGGGCACCGCGGTCGTCGCGACGGTCTGGCGACTCGTGAGCATCCCGATGTTCATCCACGCCACACCCCCGCGCCCTCGCGTCGAAGGTCACCTGGGCGAGGCGACCGTCGAGGGGGTCGAGGCCGCGGCGGTCCTGCACCCGCGTTCGCGCCGTGTGCGCCTCGGGGCAGCGCTGAGCGCCTGGCGCGAGCCGCGGACGCTGCTGATCGGCCTGGTCATCATGGCGGCCGCGCTGTCCGAGGGCTCGGCCAACGACTGGCTCTCGCTCGCGGTGGTCGACGGGTTCGAGCAGACCGAGGCCGTCGGGGCCGTGGTCTTCGGTGCGTTCGTCGGAGCCATGACGGTCATGCGCCTGCTGGGCACGCGCCTCATCGACCGCTACGGCCGCGTCGCGGTGCTGCGGGTCTCGGGGGTCGCGTCGATCGGCGGTCTCCTGCTGTTCGGGTTCGCGCCCAACCTCCCGCTCGCAGGGGTCGGCGTGCTCGCCTGGGGCATGGGAGCGGCTCTCGCGGTGCCCATCGGCATCGCGGCCGCGTCGGACGAGCCGCTGCAGGCGGCGAGCCGCGTCTCGGTCGTCTCGGCGTTCTCGTCGATGGCCTCGCTCGCCGCGCCGCCGCTGCTCGGGATCGCGGCCGAGGCCATGGGGGCGCGGCACGCGCTCGTGCTCATCGTGGTCGCGATGGTCGTGAGCGTGCTGCTGTCCACGAAGGTCGCGCCGCTCGCCGCGGCGCCCGTCGCGCGCCCCCTGCCCGACGGCGGAGCCCCCGCGGGTGCGGCGGGCCGCGTCGTGCGGACGGTCGGGGAGGGCGACGGGGCCCCGGGTGTCCAGCACGAAGAGGCTGACCGCCTGGTAAGCAATCAGCCGGTACCGTCGTCCGTGCGCACCCGTCGCCGCCGGTCTGCCCGTCGGCGCACCGCGGACACCGCACCGCCGGTCCTGCCGGCACCCACCAGCTCCACCTCCCACCGACGCGAGGAGACCTCCGCATGACCACCCCGCCCCCGCCCCCTCGCGGCCCGAGCGCCGTGAGCGCCTCCCGAGCCCTCCAGGTCGCGACCTGGTCCGTGTTCGCGGTGTTCTTCCTCAACGGGTTCAACTTCGCGAGCTGGGCCTCACGCCTGCCCGCGGTGCGTGACGCGCTCGGGCTCAGCGAGGGCAGCATGGGGTTCCTCCTCCTCTTCGCCGCGGTCGGGTCCCTCCTCGCGCTCCCGCTCTCCGGCATGGTCGTGCAGCGCATCGGAGCCGCGCGCGCGGTGCTGCTCTTCGCCGCCGTCAACGTGACCGGCCTCGTGGTCGCCGTCACGGGGGTCGCCCAGGGCTCGGTCGACGTCGCGCGCGTCGGCCTGTTCCTGTTCGGGATCGGCACCGGCGTCTGGGACGCGGCGATGAACATCGAGGGGGCGGCGGTCGAGCAGAGGCTCGGCAAGGCGATCATGCCGCGCTTCCACGCGGGCTTCTCGTTCGGGACCATGGCCGGTGCAGGCGTCGGGGCCCTCGCCGCGCTCGCGGCCGTCCCCGTCCAGTGGCACCTCGCGGTCGCGCTCGCGCTCAGCCTCCTGGGCGTGGTGTGGTGCGTGCGGTCCTTCCTCCCCGCGGGCGCCGTCGACGACCGGACCGGTGCGACGCCGTCGGGCGGTGCCGAGGACCCCGCGGGGGAGGACCCCGCGACCGCCGTGCACGGGAACAAGGGCGCGCGCGGCGCGCTCGCCGCGTGGAAGGAGCCCAGGACGCTGCTGATCGGCCTCGTGGTCCTCGCCGCGGCGCTGACCGAGGGCGCGGCCAACGACTGGGTCGGGCTCGCGGTCGTCGACGGGTTCGGGACGTCCGACGCGATGGGGGCCGTGGGACTGGGGATCTTCCTCACCGCGATGACCGGGATGCGCCTGCTGGGGACGGGCCTGCTCGACCGGTTCGGGCGCGTCGCCGTGCTGCGGATCTCGGCCGGGCTCGCGTTCGTGGGTCTGCTCGTCTTCACGCTCGTGCCCAACCTGTGGGTCGCGCTCGTCGGCGTCGTCCTGTGGGGCATGGGCGCAGCGCTCGGCTTCCCCGTCGGGATGAGCGCGGCCTCGGACGACCCCGCGCACGCCGCGGTCCGGGTCAGCGTCGTGTCGACCATCGGGTACTCGGCGTTCTTCGTCGGGCCCCCGCTCATCGGGTTCCTCGCCGAGCACATCGGCGGGTACCGTCCCGCGCTGCTCGTCATCGCGGTGCCGCTCGTGATCGGGCTGCTCGTCGTCAACGCGGCCCGGCCGCTGCCGACCGCGGCCGGTGCAGGCGGCCCCACCCGCTGAGCAGACCGGCCCGCGAACTAGGCTGGACCCATGACCGCCACCCCTTCACGCCGCGTGTCCGCCGTCGACGTCACCGAGGGCGCCGCGCCCGGACCGGACGGGCCGCTCGAGCAGCCCACCCTCGCCGAGCTCACGACGCTGCGTGTCGGCGGTCCGGCGGACGCCTACGTCGAGGCCACGACCGAGGCCGAGCTCGTCGACGCCGTCCGTGCGGCCGACGACGCGGGCGAGCCCCTCCTCGTGCTCGGCGGCGGGTCCAACCTGCTCGTGAGCGACGAGGGCTTCGGCGGCGTCGTGGTGCGCGACGTACGCGCCGAGATCCGGATCGACGCCGAGGACACGTGCGGCGGCGGCAGCATGACCGTGACCGCGGGGCAGGACTGGGACCGGCTCGTCGAGCAGACCGTGGCCCAGGAGTGGGTCGGCGTCGAGGCGCTGTCGGGCATCCCCGGCACCGTCGGCGCGGCCCCCGTCCAGAACATCGGCGCCTACGGCCAGGAGGTCGCCGGAGCCGTCGCCTCGGTGCGCGTGTGGGACCGCGAGCAGGCCCGCATCCGCACCCTGGCCCTGATCGACCTCCAGTTCGGCTACCGCACCTCGCTCCTCAAGCGGAGCATGCACGCGTCGCCCGACGGCGGCGACATCTGGTACCCGTCGCCGCGCTACGTCGTGCTCGAGGTCAGCTTCCAGATGCGGCTCGGGACCCTGTCCGCGCCCGTCGCCTACCCCGAGCTCGCCCGCCGACTCGGCGTGCAGGTCGGGGACCGGGCACCGAGCACCGACGTCCGGGCCGCGGTCCTCGAGCTGCGGGGCGGCAAGGGCATGCTGCTCGACGACCCCGCCGCCCCCGACCACGACCGCTGGAGCGCCGGATCCTTCTTCACGAACCCGGTCGTCGCCGCGGACCAGGCCGACCTGCTGCCGCCCGACGCACCGCGCTTCCCGGTCCGCTCCCCGCTCCCGTCGCGCACCACGGGCCCCAGCCTGGGCGAGATCGACCCGACGCTGGTCAAGACGTCGGCCGCCTGGCTCATCGAGCACGCGGGCTTCACCAAGGGCTTCGGGGTGCACGGGCCGTCGAGCGCCGCGACGCTCTCGACCAAGCACACGCTCGCGCTCACCAACCGAGGTGGCGCGAGCGCGGCGGAGATCGTCGAGCTCGCCCGCACGGTGCGCGACGGCGTGCTCGACGCCTACGGGATCGAGCTCGTGCCCGAGCCCGTGCTGGTGGGCGTCGCGCTCTGAGGGCGCCCGCGCGCGGGGGCGGCGGCCCGGCAGGCCTCCACCGTGCGGGCGGCAGGACGCGTCAGTACACGAGCACGGTCGTCCCCGCGGGGGCACCCCACGCGTCCCAGATCCAGTTCATCGCGGCGTTCGTCACGCGCACGCACCCGTGCGACGCGGGGCTCGGCGGCACCGAGCCGGAACCGTGCAGGGCGATCCCGCCCGTGAAGAACTTGGGGCGCCACATGCTGCCGAGCTCGAGCGACGACTCGTAGTTCGCATCGACCTGTCGGCCCACCTGGAACGAGCCGCGCGGCGTCCGGGCGACGTACGTCCTGCCCTTGGCCTCGTACCGTTCGCCGTTGCCCGACGAGGCGTTGAAGATCTTGGCGACCTGCCCGTCGTCGACGGCCACGACCAGCTGTCGGTCGACGTCGATCTCGATCACGTGCCCCGACGTGCTCCGGGCGGCAGGCCGGACCCCCTGGTCCAGGGCGGCCTGGGTCAGAGGGCCGACGCGGCCGTCGCGGCTGAGGCCCGCGGCCTTCTGGAGCGCCCAGACGGCCTGCTGCGTGCCCGGGCCGAACACGCCGTCGGGGGACGCGCCCCAGTACCCGAGGTCGACGAGCCGCTGCTGGAGCGCGACGACGCGGTCGCCCGTGCTCCCGCGGGCCAGCTCGACGGTCGCCGGGTCCGGGGTGGGGGCGGGCGGCTCGACGGGCAGAGGCTCGGCCGGAGGCACGGGCGTCGGGGCAGGGGGGTCCGGGGTCGGAGCGGGGGGTTCGGGGGTCGGGGAAGGGGTCGGTGTCTGTGCTGGTGTGGGTGTGGGCGACGCGGAAGGGCTCGGCGTCGCGCGCGGGGAGCTCTCCGCCGACGCCGAGCTCCCCGGACCGCTGCCGGCCTGGGGGTCGGGTGCGTCGCAGCCCGCTACGAGGACGAACGAGAGCAGGGCAGCCGTCGCGGCAGCCAGGACCCGTCGGTTCGGTCGATCGGTCATGCACGCGCCCCTCGCCGTCGGGTTCCTCGGTGGAACCCCGTCGTCCCACCGTCCCACGCCGGGCCGGTGCACCACACACCGGGTGGCGACAGGTTGCGCAATCGTTGTGAAGCGAGCGGGGGCCCGGGTCCCGGGCGGACGCCGACGGGCCCGCTGCGGTCAGCCGTCGTGCCGGCGCAGGAGCTCTCCGCGGACGAGGTCGAGGATCGCCTCGTCGTCGAGGCCCGTCTCGCGCACGGACGCGACGAACGCGCTCGCCGCCTGCCGGGCGACGACGTCGGCCGGGGCCACGCCGTCGGACACGACGGTGCCCGCACGCCGGTTCGTCGTGGTGACCCCCGCCGCCTCGAGCTCGCGGTAGGCGCGCGCGACGGTGCCGGCCGCGAGGCCGAGGTCGGCCGCGAGCGCGCGGATCGTCGGGAGCCGGTCGCCGACCAGGAGGCGCTCGGACGCGACGTGCGCCACGACCTGGGAGCGGATCTGCTCGTAGGGAGGGACGCCCGACGAGAGGTCGATCTCGAGGTGCAGGCCCCCGCCCACGGGGGGCCGCTCGGTCCCGGCCACCTCAGGCCCTCCGAGGAGCGGTGACCGGCTGCACCGCGGGGGCGACGTCCGGCCCGACGAGCGGCAGCG
Source organism: Oerskovia sp. 140933 (assembly GCF_059651515.1). Taxonomy (NCBI): domain Bacteria; kingdom Bacillati; phylum Actinomycetota; class Actinomycetes; order Micrococcales; family Cellulomonadaceae; genus Oerskovia; species Oerskovia sp. 140933. Next base: position 31,208 of record NZ_JAMXIO010000031.1, on the reverse strand, counting down.
GGCGCCCGGGCACGACCGCGAGGGCGAGCGCGACCAGACCCGCCGCGGACCCCAGCGCGACGAGCGCCCACCCGGTCACGGGCTCCTCGACGGTCAGGAACGAGCGCCCGATCCAGACGAGGACGAGGCAGAGCGTCAGCCCGGCGAGGAGCTGCGGCAGACGCAGGACGCGGCGCGCGGTCAGGCGGCGCAGCGCCATGTCCCAGGCGGGGTCGACCGCGTCGATCACGGGCCGGTTCGTGACGCGGCGCAGGACGAGCTCGGCCGCGAGCACCAGGACCAGAGCGCCACCGGCGAGGGGGACGGCCGCCTCCCACGACGGGTAGGGCGTCGCGGTGACCAGCTCGACGAGGTTCTCCCGCCCGGGCCGGGAGGAGACGGTGCTGCGCTCGAGCGTCCCCGTGCGCGTCGCCGTGAGGCCCCCGAACAGGGCGGCGACGACGAGGAGCGCTGACCAGGCCCAGGTGGCCCTGCGCAGGGACCTCGGTGCGATGAGGTCCGCGCTGCGGGCCGCGAGCCCTGCTCGGCGGACCGTCCCGTCGGCGGCGCGCCAGGTGGCCTCGCCGACGAGGAGGACGGCGAGGTAGGCGAGGGCGATCCCGGCCGGGGCGACGGCCAGCGGCACGGGGTTCCACGTGGTCATCCAGTAGTCGGCGTCGGGGGCGTGGTCCGCGAACCGGGGCGCGAGACGAGCGCCGGAGGCGATCGCTCCGACGGACAGGAGCACCGGGGCGATCACGAGCGCGACGACCCAGGCGGCGACGTGCGTCGTCGTGGCGCGCGCTCGGGCCACGACCGTCGCCGCGGCGACCGGCGTCGCGGACCCTGCGGCCCGACGCCGGGTCGCGCCCCTCGTGAGCGCGAGGGTCACGGCGGCGGTCGCGCCGATCACGACGAGCAGCGGGGCGAGCAGGAAGACGACCGACCAGGCGAGGTCGTAGAGAGGGGGCATGAACAGCTCCGTGCGGAGACTTTGTATCGCCATGTCGATACAATGGCAGGGGTGGGGCGGGCTGTCAACGACTCCGTGAGAGGACTCTCACGCAGTCCTCATGTGCACGTCACGCCCGGACGGTTCCCTCTGGCCATGGACACCGCCACGCAGCTCCTCACCGGACCACGGGCGGGCGACCTCCTGGAGGCGGCGCTCGCGGTGGACCACGTCGCCCTCGGGTCGTGGCGCGTGCACCAGGTGCACGCCCGCCCCGGCGCCGAGGTCAGCGTCGGGTACGAGGTCACGGTCCGCAGCGGTCCCGGCGGCGCCCGGACGCCGGCCGGTCGGCCCGAGTACCTCGTGGCCACCACTGCGGACCTCCCGGCGGACGTCGTCGAACGACGCGGGATCCTGCGGCTCGGCGACGGTGAGCAGACCGTGCACGTCTGGCGCCACCCCGTCGACCCCCTGCTGCCCGGGCTGGCCACGGCCTGCGACGCCGCGGCCCTCACCGACCGGTGGCGCTCGCTCGACCCGCACGCCCCGCTCGTCCTGGGGCTCGACCTCGTGACCTACCGGCCCCTGCGACGTGCCGTGCTGCGCGCGCGGACCACCGACGGGGACGTCTACCTCAAGGTCGTCCGGCCCGACCGCGTCACCGACCTCCGCATCCGCCACGACCTCTTCCGCGTCGCAGAGGCGGCTCCCATGGGCTACGCGCTCACGGCGCCGCCGGCTGCGCCCCGCGTGCTCGCCTCCCTCGGCGAGGGCATCCTCGTGCTCGCGGCCCGGCCGGAGGAGACGCTGGCCTCCGCGATCGCCTCGACGCCCCGGCACGAGCAGCCCCTGACGATCGACCCGCGCGAGCTGCTCAGGGCGTTGTGCGCGCTCCCGCAGGACGCCGTCCTGCTCGACCACCGGGCCGCCTGGGCCGACCGCTCGGAGCACTACGCGCGCGCCGCCGTCGGGCGCCTGCCGGGCCGCGCGGACCGGATCGTGGCCCTCGAGCGCTCGGTCCGCAGGATCGTGGCCGTCCGCGACCCGGGGCCCGTCGTCGCGACGCACGGCGACTTCTACGAGGCCAACGTCCTCCTGGTGGGCGGGGCGGGCTGCCGACGGGTGGCCGCGGTCCTCGACGTCGACACCCTGGGGCCAGGTCACCGCATCGACGACCTGGCCTGCATGACCGGGCACCTCGCGGTGCTCGAGACCCTCGCCCCCCAGGTCTACCCGGGCGTCGCCGGCCTGGTCGACCGCTGCCTCGCGGTCTTCGGCGAGGCCACCGACCCGGTGGGCCTGCGCGCGCGCAGCGCCGCCGTCGTGCTCTCCCTGCTGCCCGGGGCCCCGCGCGACGCCCTCGCAGAGGCCTGGCTCTCCGTCGCCGAGGAGCTCCTCGCCGGGGCCGAGACCCGTCTGAGGGTCCTCTCACGCCAGGCTCCTGCTGCTCTCATCCGGCCCGACGAGGCTCGGACCGACGGGGCGGCGAACGTGCCGCCCACCGTCTGAGGACGCAGGACATGGACGCACGGAGGATCTGGATCGCCACGGGCACGCTCGGCGTGCTCGGGGCCGGTCTCGGCGCGACGGTGGCCGCAGCGCACGTCCGCGCGGGCGCCGACGACCCGACCGTCGTGACCGTCGACGAGCGCTCGGCGGCGTCGACCGCGCCGGGGGCGGGCGTCGTGCCGAGCCCGTCGGACGTCGACCCGAGCAGCTCCACGACGACGGTCTCCACGAACACCGCCCGGACCGCGGCAAGCCCGGTGAGCCCGCTGAGCCCGGTCTCGGCGCAGACGTCCCCGTCGGCAGCCACCCCCTAGGGGGCGGCTGCCCCGACGGGGCGACTCGGCGGTCGGCGCGTCACCGGCCGCACGGAGAGGGCGGAGGCACACGGGCCTCCGCCCTCTCGTCGAGCCGTCGGCCCCTGTCGCACGGGCCGTGCCGGACCACGCCCGAGGTCGCCGACACTCGGGGACCGCACCCGTCGTACGTCGTACGACGTGGGGTCGGCCCTGCCGACCGGCTCAGGCCGCGGGGTCCGCCAGCCGGTACCCCATCCCGCGGACCGTCACCACCCGCTCGGGACCGAGCTTGTTGCGCAGGTAGCGCACGTACACGTCCACGACGTTCGACCCCGGGTCGAAGTCGTACCCCCAGACCCGCGAGAGCAGCTGCTCCCTGCTCAGCACCTGGCCCGGGTTGCGCAGGAACGTCTCGGCGAGCGCGAACTCCCGGGCCGAGAGATCGACCTCCCGGTCCTGCGTGCGGGCCCGGCGGGTGCGCAGGTCGAGGCTCAGGGAGCCGTGCGTGAGGACCGTGACCTCCCCGGCGGGCTCCGTCCGCAGGCGCAGCCGGATCCGGGCCAGGAGCTCCTCGAACCGGAACGGCTTGATCATGTAGTCGTCGGCGCCACCCTCGAGGCCGGCGACCGTGTCCGTCACGGACGAGCGGGCCGTGAGGATGATGACCGGGATGGTGCTGCGGGCCGAGCGCAGGCGCCGCAGGACCGTGAACCCGTCCTGGTCGGGCAGCCCCAGGTCGAGGACCATCAGGTCGTAGTCGCCGGTCTGGGCCAGGTCGTAGCCCTCCCTCCCGGTGGTCACGGCCACGCTCGCATAGCCTGCGGCGCGCAGCCCCTTGGTCACGAACGACGAGATGCGGGTCTCGTCCTCGACGACGAGGATCTGGCTCACGACGATGTCCTTTCACCCAGGCGCGCCCGAGAGTCGACCGGTATCTCCATGGTGAGCGGGGTCTCCGCCCCGACGCCCGGGGAGGACCTGGGCACGAGCGGGATGCCGCTCGCTCCCGACAGGTCGTCGGGTTCGTGGACGGGAGGGTTCGGGCCGGGCTCGAGAGGGAGGTCCAGGGTGAAGGTCGAACCGAAGCCGCGGGTCGAGGAGACCTCGACCCGGCCCTCGTGACCGCCCGCGATCGCGCTGACGATCGCGAGGCCGAGCCCCGCCCCGTCCCGGAAGGCGGGGTCCCGCTCGGCCTGGGCGAAGCGGACGAAGATGCGTTCGAGCTGGTCGGGGGAGACGCCGATACCCTCGTCGCGGACCCAGAGGCGGATCCGCCCGTCGCGGACCGCGGACCCCAGCGTGATCTTCGAGCCCGGGGCGGAGAACTTCACCGCGTTGGACGCGAGCTGCAACCAGGCCTGCGTCAGTCGTTGCTCGTCGACGTTCGCCGTGGCCCCGGTCCTGGCGTCCACGGTCCACCGACGGTCGCCCAGGAGGCGGGCCTTGTCGAGGATGTCGTCGGTGAGCCGGCCGAGGTCCGTCTCCTCGAGCCGGACGAACCCCGGGCTGCCGGCCGTCGCGAGCGTCATGAGGTCGTCGACGAGCCGGTGCATCCGGTCGAGCTCGTCCAGCGCGAGGTCACGCGTGCTCCCGGCGTCCTCGGGGTCCTCCGGGTCCATGAGCTCGAGGTGCCCCCGCACGATCGTGAGGGGGGTGCGCAGCTCATGGCCGACGTCGTCGAGGAGCTCGTGCTCGGCGTCGAACGCCGCCGCGAGCCGGTCCAGCATCTCGTTGAACGCGTGCGTGAGGTCCGAGACGTCGTCGTTGCCGGTGACGGGGAGCCGCTCGGACGTGTGGGTGTCGCTGATGCGCCGGGCGGTCTGGCCGAGGAGGCGGACCGGGCGCAGGAGCCGACCGGCGACCAGCCAGCCCACCGCCGCGATCAGGAGGAGCGCGACCACGGCGATGATCGCGTAGGTCCGGAACACCTGGTCGAACTCGGCGTGCTCCGCGCTGCGGTCGAAGGCCAGCACGAGCGCGGAGGGGACGTCGCCGTCGGTCACGGGGATGACGAGGACCCGGTAGCTCGTCTCGGGGGTCGTGATCTGACGGAGCACGACCACCCGCCCCGTCGTGTAGGGCTCGAGCTCCTTCATGAGGGCCTCGTCGTCCTCGAGGCGCAGCGGAACGGGCGTGGCCGCGATCCACTGGGTGCGGCCTCCACGGAAGCCGACCATGCCCTCGTGCGGTGCGGGCACGGTCTGCCGCATGGCGGTGTTGACGAGGTCGTCCGACGAGGTGAACCGCTCCCCGGTCGAGGGGTGCACTCCGTCGTGGGCGAGGGCCTCGAACTCCTCGAGCGAGCGCGTGAGGGACTGGTCCATCCGGTCGTCGACGTGCGCGCGCTGAGCGGTGTAGGCGACGCCGCCCGCGATGATCAGGCCGAGGGCGGCGAGGGCGAGGACGGCCCCGAGGATCCGGGCCCGGACGGTCTGGAGGCGGGAGGGGGCGCGACGGGGGGCGGCACCGGTCCCCTGGCCGTGGTGAGCCATCAGCCGTTCCCCGTGTCCGGCGTCCACATGCCGTCGTCGTACTCGTCGGACGGCCGGTACATGCCGTCGTCGTACTCGTCCCCGGGGTGGTACATGCCGTCGTCGTACGGCGGCTCGGGGGTCTTGTCCACCGTGTCGGTCCCGATCCGCGGCGGGGCGGGCTGCACGGGCACCAGGGGTGCGCTCGGCGTGTCCTGCTCGCCGTCGTCCGACGGCGCCTCGGGCTCCTCGTCGGTCTCCTGGTCGGACGGCAGCGTGGGCACCGGTGGCGTCGAGGTGGTCTCCTCGGGGGTCGGGGCGGGGGTCAGCACGACGAGCCCCCGCAGGTCACGGTCGGGCGGGCTCGCCGAGACCAGTGCCACGGCGCCGGCGCCCGCGCCGAGTGCGACCACCACGAGCGCGATCACCCACATCGTCGTCCGTCGCATGGCGCGAGTATCACGGGCGCGCATGAGAGGGGAATGAGAGCGTGTGTCACCCGTTCCGTGGTCGTGGTCGCCCGACGTCACGGGGCGGGATCCTGCGCGAGCCAGTCGTCGACACCCGCGAGCAGGCGGGCTTGCGTGCTCGCGCCCGCGCGGCTCGCGCGGATCGAGGACCGGGCGAGGTCGGCGAGCTCCTCGTCGGAGAACCCGTGCTCGGTCCGCGCCGACTCGTACTGCGCGACGAGGCGTGACCCGAACAGCAGCGGGTCGTCGGCGCCGAGCGCGACCTGGGCCCCCGCGTCGACGAGGGCCCCGAGCGGGACCTGGGCGCCGTCGTCGTACACCCCGAGCGACACGTTCGACGCCGGGCACACCTCGAGCGCGACCCCGCGCGCGACGACCTCCTCGAGGACCCGCGGGTCCTCGACCGAGCGCACCCCGTGCCCGATCCTGTCGGGGTCCAGGTCCGTCAGGACCTCGGTCACGTGGTCGGGGCCGAGGAGCTCGCCGCCGTGCGGGACGAGCGCGAGGCCCGCACGGCGCGCGATCGCGAAGGCCGGGGCGAACGCCGCGGTGTCCCCACGGCGCTCGTCGTTGCTCAGCCCGAAGCCCAGCACCTCGCCCGGGCCGTCGCCCACGTACTGCGCGGCGAGGCGCGCGAGCGTGCGGGCGTCGAGCGGGTGGCGCATGCGGGACGCGGCCACGATCACGCCGACCTCGGTGCCCGTCGCGGCGCTCGCCTCCCTGGCGGCGTCGAGCACGATCTCCACCGCGGGCGAGATGCCGCCCACGAACGGCGCGTACGACGTCGGGTCGACCTGGATCTCGAGGCGGCCCGAGCCCTCGGCCGCGTCGTCCTCGGCGGCCTCGTGCACGATGCGGCGCATGTCCGCCTCCGAGCGCACGCACGCCCGCGCGGCGTCGTACAGGCGCTGGAAGCGGAACCACCCGCGCTCGGTCGCGGGCAGCCGCAGCGGGTCGCCGTCGAGCAGGGCCGCCGGCAGCCGCACGCCGTACTGCGATGCGAGGTCGTGCAGCGTCTCCGGCCGCATGGAGCCGGTGAAGTGCAGGTGGAGGTGGGCCTTGGGGAGCTTCGCCAGATCACGCACAGGGGCAGTCTTGCACCCCGCCCGTCCCGCGCGGACCCGCGGCCCGCTCCCCGGTCTCCCGGGATGCGAGACCTTCACACCCCGGGCAGTATGCCCCGCTCGATCGCGACCGTCACGGCGCGCGTGCGGTCGTCGACACCCAGCTTGGCGAACGCCCGCAGCAGGTGCGTCTTGACCGTGGCCTCGGAGATGAACAGCTCGCGCCCGATCGCGGGGTTGCTGAGCCCGCGCGCGACGAGCGCGAGGACCTGGGCCTCGCGCGCGGTCAGGCGCTCGCCCGCGCCGCGGACGCTCGTCACGAGCCGGGTCGCGACCGTGGGGGCCAGGACCGTCTCGCCCCGGGCCGCGGCCCGGATGCCCGCGACGAGCACGTCGCGCGGGGTGTCCTTGAGCAGGTAGCCCGTCGCGCCCGCCTCGACCGCGCGCAGGATGTCGGTGTCGGTCTCGTACGTCGTGAGCACCACGACGCGTGGTCTCGTCGCGCCGGGGGCGGCGAGGATCTCGGTCGTCGCGCCCACGCCGTCGAGCACGGGCATGCGCAGGTCCATGAGCACGACGTCGGGGGCCAGGTCGCGCGCGAGAGCGACGCCCTCGCGGCCGTCGCCCGCCTCGCCCACCACGACGAGGTCCGGCTCGGCGGTGAGCATCCCGACCAGCCCCGAGCGCACGACCGGGTGGTCGTCGATCACGAGGACCCGCACCACGGGAGCCGACGACGGCGCTCCCGCCCCGGTCGCCGCCTCCCGTCCGCCGGTGGGAGGCGCCGTCCGGCGGTCGGGCACGGGTGCCGGGTGGTCGGCGGGCAGGGTCACGGGTGGCTCCGGGGGTCGACGGCAGGCAGGGAGGGGGAATCGGTGGGGAGGGGCGCGGGGACGGGCAGCTCGACGCGGACGGTCGTCCCGCCGGCGGGCGGGGACACGACGGTCACGACGCCGTCGCCCGCTGCCACGCGTTCCCGCATGCCGCGCAGGCCGAAGCCCTCGACGGCGCCCGGACCCAGCCCGCGACCGTCGTCGGCGACCTCGAGGACGACCGTGGCGCCGTCGGGCCGGGCGGACCCCGGGGGAGAGAGGCCTGCGCCCCCCGGGCCCAGCGACACGACGACGGCGCCCGCCTCCGCGTGCCGGCGCACGTTCGCCAGGGCTTCCTGCGCCGCACGCAGCAGCACCACGTCCTCCGCGCTGCCCAGCCCCGGCACGGCCGACAGCCGGAGCGTGACCGAGACCCCGGACTCGTCCTCGAAGCGGGCCGCGAGCCGCTCGAGCGCCTCGACGAGCGTCGCGCCCTGCAGGGGGAGGGGAGCGAACGCCGTCACGAGCGACCGTGCCTCCGCGAGGTTGTCGCGGGCCGTGGCCTCGACGAGCGCGAGCCGGTCCCGGGCCGCGGACGTGTCCGCACGGTCCAGGTCGGCGCTCGCGGCCTGCGCGAGCATGACGACGCTCGTGAAGCCCTGTGCCAGGGTGTCGTGGATCTCGCGGGCCATGCGCTCGCGCTCGGCCGCGACCCCGGCCGCGTGGTGCACCGTCCCGAGCTCGGCCTGGGCGGCGTTGAGGTCGTCGACGAGCTGGGCGTGCCGGACGGTCTGGAGCATCGTCTGGCCCACCCACGTCCCGAGCAGGATCGAGAACGCGAGCGCGACCCCCATCTGCGGGGCTGCCTCGGCCAGCGCCGCGCGCGAGAACCCGTACGGGGCCACGAGCGCGACCGTCGTGCCCACCGCGAGGAGAGTCGAGAGGGCGACGCTCACCCAGCGGTGCTCGGACAGCATCCAGATCTGGGTGAACGCGACGAACAGCAGGAACGTCCCGAGCTGGTTCTGGATCACGGCGACGTCGGTCGCGACGATCATGATCACCAGGTAGCTCACGGCCAGCCGCTGGTCGCGGTTCCGTGCGGCCCGGCGTCCCAGGAACGTGTACGCCAGCAGGATCACGCCGATCGCGCCGAGCGCCCGGGCGAGGCGGTCCGGCTCGACCCCGGCCAGGAGCAGCGCGACCGCGCTCAGGACCACGACGACGTAGAAGCCGACGTCCCACCACACGACGACCCGGTCCCACGACGACTCGAACCGGTCCACGGCCGGTCCAGCCGGACCGACCGCCGGGTCGCGACCGGCGACCGGGTGCACGGGCGAGGTGCCGGAGCGCACCCCGTCCTCCGCGCGCTCGCCCGCAGGACGGTCCACCGGGCTCTCAGCCGTCGTCACGCCGCCTCCACCTGAACGTCCGGACCCCCACCACGAGGCCCACGACGAGCCACGCCCCCAGTACAGCAGCCGTCGCGCCGTGCTGCCACGACCCGCCCACCTCGAGGACCACGGCCTCGGGCGGCAGGAACACCGAGCGCATGCCCTGCGCGAGCCACTTGAGCGGGAACAGGGACGCGACCTGCTGCATCCACGACGGGAGGGCGAAGAACGCGAAGAACACGCCCGAGATGAACTGCAGGACCAGGACGATCGGGGTCACGACCGCGGTCACGGACTTGCCCGACCGGGGGACCGAGGAGAACGCGACGCCCAGGACGGAGCCGGTGGCGGTGCCGAGCACGAACACCCAGGCGAACGTCGCCCAGGCCGACGCGGTCGAGGGCATCGGGACGTCGAACGCCGTGGCGGAGAGCACCAGCAGCGCCGCGGTCTGGACCGTCGTGACGATCAGGACCTGCCCGACCTTCCCCAGGAAGTAGGACGTCGCGGGCAAGGGCGTGGCGCGCAGGCGCTTGAGCGTCCCGTCGTCGCGCTCGACCGTGATCGAGATCGCGAGGTTCTGGAAGCTCGTGAGCATGACGCCCGTGGCGACCATGCCCGGGAGGAAGTACTGCGCGTAGGGCACCGAGCCCGCGGCGCTGCCCTGCTCCTCCTGGCCGAACACGGTCGAGAAGATCGCCATCATGATCAGCGGGTACGCCAGGATGAAGATCACGGCCTCGCGCTCGCGCAGGAAAGCGAGGAGCTCGATCCAGGTGCGCCGCAGCGCGAGGTTCGCGGTGCTGGGCAGGGAGCGGCCGGCGGGCTGGGCCCGGGTGGCGGTCTGGGCGCTCATCGGGAGGCCTCCTCGGTGACGGCCGCGTCGGCGGCGTGGTGCGACGGGTCGGTGGGAGCGGGCAGGTCCGGCAGGTCCGGTGCCCCCGCCCCGAGGGACGGGGTCGTCGGGGTGGCACCGATGAGCCCCAGGTACACGTCCTCGAGGCTCGGCTGGAGCACCCGCAGGCCGGGCACCTCGCCGTCGGGCCCGGCCAGGCGCGCCGCGAGCGAGGAGACCAGGGCGGTCGGGTGGTCGGTGCGCTCGGCGTGCGTGACGCCGTCGGACACCCACTGCACGACGGGGCGCAGCGCGTCGGGCCCGCCCAGGTCCGCGGGTGCGCCGAGCGCCACGATCCTGCCGTCCCGCACGACGGCGGCACGGTCGGCCAGGTGCGCGGCCTCGTCGAGGTAGTGGGTCGTCAGGAGGATCGTGGTGCCGCCCTCGCGCAGCGCGAGCACGAGGTCCCAGAAGCTGCGGCGGGCCTGCGGGTCGAACCCGGTCGTGGGTTCGTCGAGGAACAGCAGCTCGGGGTCGCCCACGATCCCGAGCGCCACGTCGAGGCGGCGGCGCTGGCCGCCCGAGAGCTGGCGGGAGCGGGTCGTGGCCTTCTCCAGGAGCCCGACGGCGGCGATCACCTCGTCGGGGTCGCGCGGGGCCGGGTAGAAGGTCGCGAAGTGGTGCACGAGCTCGCGCACCGTGAGCTCGGCCTGGTCGCGCGAGTCCTGCAGGACGACGCCGATCCTGCTGCGCCACGCACGGCCCGCGAGGGCGGGGTCCTCGCCGAGGACCTGGACCTGTCCGCCGTCGCGCCGGCGGAAGCCCTCGAGGATCTCGACCGTCGTGGTCTTGCCCGCGCCGTTGGGCCCGAGGACCGCGAAGATCTCGCCGCGCTCGACCGTGAGGTCCAGGCCGTCGACCGCCTGCTTCACGGTGTCGCCCTGCGTGTAGCGCTTCGTGAGGCCGCGGACCTCGATCGCCGGGGCGTCCGTTCCTGCTCGGGGAGGTGTCCTGTGTGGGCTCATGGCTCCAGCGTGGCCGTGGCGGGTGGTGCGGCGCGACGACCGGTCGGGGGGACCTGGCGTCCACCGACCGGTGGACGCCGGGACCGGTCTGTACGGACCTCCGCTACTGTGGAGTCGAGGGAATCTGGTCCGCGGGCCGCTCCGGTGCCACGGTGTGACAGGCCGTGGGGTCGCGAAGGGGCTGGTCGGATCGCCGTCCGGGACCGCTGAGGGGTCGAGTTCGACCACGGCGCTCCGGTCGCGTACAGTATTCCTTCGGTGGCAGGTGTCCACCCGATGTTCTCTGCCTTCACGGAGGGTCGTGGGGTGGTGTCCATCACGAAGGGCAGTGGCGCAATTGGTAGCGCAGCGGTCTCCAAAACCGCAGGTTGCAGGTTCGAGCCCTGTCTGCCCTGCAAGGCGTCACCCCTCCCGGGGTGTGCGCGTAGTCCGGTAACGGGTTACACCACGAGAGGTCCAGCATCGGTTTCGGTTTCAACGTCACGTAGTGGGGATGAACAGTGAGCGAATCGCCATCAGAGGCGTTGGGTGCTGAAGGCGTGCGCGCCGGCGGTGACAAGAAGAAGGGCGACGCGAAGAAGGGCAACATCTTCTCGCGCATCGCGCTCTTCGTCCGCCAGGTCATCGCGGAGCTCAAGAAGGTCGTCACCCCCACCCGTTCCGAGCTGATCACCTACACCACCGTCGTCCTGGTCTTCGTGGCCGTGGTCATGGCGTTCGTGACGGTGCTCGACTACGGGATCGGCCAGGCCGTCCTGTGGGTCTTCGGAGGCTGATCCCCGGAGGGCGCCCCGTGCCGCGAGGATCTCGCGGCGCCGGAGGAGTTCGCGCCCGGAGCGTACGGACCGGTCCCGTCAGTTGCATGTTCGCGTAGTCAAGGAAAGCAGGTTCGTTCGTGTCCCAGGAGTCGCTGGACCAGGCGGAGAACGTCGATCCCACCGAGCCCGTCGCCGAAGGCGCCGAGGCCGAGCTCGACGCGCCTGAGGCTGCCATCGACGAGGTCGACGCAGAGGCGCAGGACGCCCCGGACGCCGAGGCAGAGGAGTCGGCCGAGGCCGACGACGAGCAGCCCGCCGACGACGAGCCCTCTGACGACGAGCCCCGTGTCGACGAGGACGGCGACGTCCTCGAGGACCTCGACCCGCTCGAGGAGTTCAAGAAGGACCTGCGCACCAAGCCGGGCGACTGGTTCGTCATCCACTCCTACGCGGGCTACGAGAACCGTGTGAAGGCCAACCTGGAGAACCGCATCCAGAGCCTGAACATGGAGGACTACATCTTCCAGATCGAAGTCCCCATGGAAGAGGTCGCGGAGATCAAGAACGCGCAGAAGAAGATCGTGCGTCGCGTCCGCATCCCCGGCTACGTCCTGGTGCGCATGGACCTGACCGACGAGTCGTGGGGCGCCGTGCGCCACACGCCCGGCGTCACGGGCTTCGTGGGTCACACCCACCAGCCGGTGCCGCTGACGCTCGACGAGGTCTTCTCGATGCTCGCCCCGACGATCGAGCCCAAGGCCGAGGCGGGCAAGCCCGCCCAGTCCGCCAAGGCGCCGTTCGAGGTCGATTTCCAGGTCGGCGAGTCGGTCACCGTCACGGACGGCCCGTTCGACACCCTGCCCGCGACGATCTCCGAGATCAACGCCGAGGGCCAGAAGCTCAAGGTCCTCGTCTCCATCTTCGGCCGGGAGACCCCGGTCGAGCTGTCGTTCAGCCAGGTCGCCAAGATCTGACGCTGCTCGGCAGCACCTGCAACCGGGTCATCGCCCACGGCGTCGGCCCAGACACAGAAAGCACGGAACACTCATGCCTCCCAAGAAGAAGGTCTCTGGGCTGATCAAGCTCCAGATCCAGGCCGGTGCTGCAACTCCCGCCCCGCCGATCGGCCCCGCGCTCGGTCAGCACGGCGTCAACATCATGGAGTTCTGCAAGGCCTACAACGCGGCGACCGAGTCGCAGCGTGGCAACGTCGTCCCCGTGGAGATCACGGTCTACGAGGACCGTTCCTTCACCTTCATCACCAAGACGCCGCCGGCTGCCGAGCTCATCAAGAAGGCTGCGGGCGTCGACAAGGGATCGCCCACGCCGCACACGGTCAAGGTCGCGAAGCTGACCTCGGCGCAGGTGCGCGAGATCGCTCAGACCAAGCTCGAGGACCTCAACGCGAACGACCTCGACGCCGCGGCGCTCATCATCGCGGGCACCGCCCGTTCGATGGGCATCACCGTCGAGGGCTGAGCACCACCCTCGGACCGGTCCTGACCGGTCCTCCGGTCGGCCTCTGGGCCGACCAGTCATGATTCATCAGGTCCCGGCGGGCTCGCCCGCCGGGACAGTGGCAGGGTCCGCGCGGACCCGTAGACCACGACTGCTCGAGAAGGAGAAGCAGATGGCAACGCGCAGCAAGGCGTACCGCGCCGCAGCGGAGAAGATCGACCGCGACGAGCTCTACACCCCGCTCCAGGCTGTTCGCCTGGCGAAGGAGACCTCGCCCACCAAGTACGACGCGACCGTCGAGGTCGCGTTCCGCCTCGGTGTCGACCCCCGCAAGGCGGACCAGATGGTCCGTGGCACGGTCAACCTCCCCCACGGCACGGGCAAGACCGCCCGCGTCCTGGTCTTCGCGAACGGCGAGAAGGCGGAGCAGGCCCGTGCGGCCGGCGCCGACATCGTCGGTGGCGACGAGCTCATCGAGAAGGTGGCCGCAGGCTTCACGGACTTCGACTCCGCGGTCGCGACGCCGGACCTCATGGGCAAGGTCGGTCGCCTCGGTAAGGTCCTCGGCCCCCGTGGTCTGATGCCGAACCCGAAGACCGGCACCGTCACGATGGACGTCGCGAAGGCCGTCGAGGACATCAAGGGCGGAAAGATCGAGTTCCGCGTCGACAAGCACGCGAACCTCCACTTCATCATCGGCAAGGTCTCGTTCGACGAGAAGGCGCTCGTGGAGAACTACGCCGCAGCGATCGAAGAGGTCCTGCGTCTGAAGCCGTCCTCCTCGAAGGGCCGCTACATCATCAAGGCGACGCTCTCGACCACGATGGGCCCCGGCATCCCGCTGGACCAGTCCAAGGTCTCGAAGCTCCTCGAGGACGACGCGGCCTGATCGCCTCGTTCTCCAGCCCGACGGCGCCTCTCCCCTTCTCGGGGAGGGGCGCCGTCGTCGTCGGCGCACCGACGCACCGGTGAGCGTGCTTCGTGCACGGTGCCGGTGGGAAGCGCCGAGCCCCTCGGTTCTCGGCACCCTGGGCGGAGCCGAGAGCCGCGCGGCTCGTGGCGTGCGCGGCGAGCGGGGCCGCCGGGTGGGGGAGGCTCAGCAGGCGCCGAGGTCCTTCCACACGCCCCAGTCGCTCGTGACGGGGGCGTCGCCGCGCGTCCACCACTTCGCCTGCCACGTGCGCCCGTTGTGGGAGACGGTGTTGCCACCGGTGTAGGTCGTGGTCGCGCTCCAGGGCGCCGCGGAGCAGGTGCCGCCGGTCGTGCCGCCGGTCGTGCCGCCCGTGGTGCCGCCGGTCGTGCCGCCCGTGGTGCCGCCGGTCGTGCCGCCGGTCGTGCCGCCGGTCGTGCCGCCCGTGGTGCCGCCGGTCCCGGTGCCGAGGCGTGCACCGACCTGCGTCGCGAGCGCGTAGTTGTTCTTCTTGTCCCAGTTGATCGACCACGTCATGACGCCGCCGATCTTGCCGTACGGCGTCGCGGGCTTGAACGCGCCGCAGCCCGTCCCCGTCTCGAGGCAGTCGACAGCCTTGATGACGTTGGCGATCGGCTGGTAGCCGCCGCCGGCCGCGGCCTGGACCGCAGGGACGCCGATGCCGACCTGGTCGGGGCGCAGGCCCATCTCGAGCTGGATGCAGGAGAGCGCGGTCAGGAAGTCGACGCTGCCCTGGCTGTACACCTGCTGGTTGCAGCCCATCATCGCGCCCGAGTTGTAGTACTGGGTGTTGACGATCGTCAGGATGTCCTTGATCGCGAGCGTGAGCTGGTAGTAGCCCATCGAGGTGGCCTGGTAGTCGATGGTCTGCGGTGCCATCGCGATGATGAGGTTCGGTCCGGCCTTGGCCGAGAGCTGGTGCAGAGCGCTCGACATGTACGTGGCGTTGATGCCGTGCTCGAGGTCGATGTCGACGCCGTCGAACCCGTACTCCTGCATGAGGGCGTACGCGGTGTCCGCGAAGTTCTTCGCCTCGGTCGCGTTGGAGACGATCACGTTCCCCTTCTCGCCGCCCACCGACAGGATGACCTTGCGGCCCTGGGCGCGGATCGCGGCGATGTCGGCCTTGAACTGGGGCACGGTGTACCCGTTCAGCTCGGCGCTCGACAGGTTGAACGTGATGCCGCCGGGGGTGCCGGTCAGGTTGTCGGCGAACGCGACCGCGACGAGGTTGTAGGCGGGCGGGATGTCGCTGAGCGGCATGACGACCGAGCCGTTGTTGAAGTTGTGCCAGTAGC
Source organism: Oerskovia sp. 140933 (assembly GCF_059651515.1). NCBI lineage: Bacteria > Bacillati > Actinomycetota > Actinomycetes > Micrococcales > Cellulomonadaceae > Oerskovia > Oerskovia sp. 140933. The sequence goes on along the minus strand of NZ_JAMXIO010000031.1, from coordinate 15,953 downwards.
CCGTGAGCCACTGGTGGCCCGGGGCGGCCGCAGCGGCGACGGTCGTGGCCGCGGCGGCGGGCTGCGGCGCGGCCTGGGCGCTCGTTCCTGCGAGTGCGAGCCCCCCGAGGGCGACGGTCGCGGCGGTCAGTGCCGCGAGCAGGCGGGCCGGACGGCGGGAGCCGTCGGCAGGGTGGCGATGAGTACTCACGTGGTGCTCCTCTAGCAAGGGGTCCGGGACGTCGTCGTCTCACCGGGACCGTCGGAGTGGACCGATCAAGGTCGGCCATGGCGACGCTACGTGACGCGGGTCACGCCTGTGATGAGGGGTTTCACCATTTCTCCGGGCGTCGAGGCTACGGGGATCCCCCTACGCGACCCGTACCCGTAGTGGCCGTCCTGGGCCGCAGCACGGCGCGGTGGCGGGGGTGTCGAGCGGATCGTGGCGACGCGGAGGGGCCTCGCTCGAGAAGAACTTCTCGAGGGTGTATCAAACCTCGCGGCCAGCCCTCTCTCCCGGCAGGAAAGGGGCCGGTGCACCGTCGGCCCGCCGGATCGAGCGTGCGGGAGCACGGGGTGAAGGGAGGTGCCGGAATGGTGGAAATGCTTGTCCCACCAGGACAGACGCCCCTAGACTCGGGTACCCCCGAAGTTCCCGCGCGCGACCGAGAGCAAACGGCGTACCCAGCCATGACACGGATCACCGAGGACGTCCCGGAAGTCGACGAGCCGGAGGTGAGCCTCGGTGACAGGGGCGCAGCCGCCCTGCTGGACTACAGGGACGGGAAGCCCCAGGCCCTGGCCGACTTCGTGAAGGAAGCCACGCCGCTGCTGTGGCACACGGTGAGGGCTCAGGGGGTGGACCGGGAGCATGCGGACGACGTCGTCCAGAACACCTGGATGGCCCTCGTGCGCAACGCCCACACGATCCAGGAGCCGCACGCGATCCTCAAGTGGCTCCTCGTGACCGCCAAGCGGGGCGCCTGGGAGGCAGTGCGCAAGCACAGGGACGACAACAAGCGCCGGACCGAGCTTCCGGACGACGTCCTCGACGGCCCGGCGGGCGCCCTGCCCTCGCCGGATCCCACACCGGAGAACCAGGTTCTCGTGATGGAGCGGGACCGCCAGCTCTGGCGTGCGGTCCTGCGGCTGCCCGACCGCTGCCAGCAGCTGCTCCGGTTGATCTCGTTGGCCGACAGACCCGACTACAAGTACATCTCGAGCGCCATCGGCATGCCGGTCGGCAGCATCGGGTCCAACCGTGGGCGGTGCTTGGCAAAGCTCCGCGACATCATCGAGAGCGAGCAGGGGGACAGGACATGGGAAACGCCATGAACACACCGTTGGGGTACAGCCCCGGGGAACCGCTGGACGTCGTCGACCTCGAGATCCTCGCGGACATCGCGCGGATCCAGGTGGCGCTGGATCCTGTTCCCGTCGGGCTCGTCGAGCGCTCGCTGTTCGCGATCACGCTGGCCGGTCTCGAGGCCGAGGTCATGGAGCTCGAGTACGTGCGGATCCCGGAGATGTCGGTCCGGGGCGAGGCTCCTCCGGTCGAGGCGCGGACCATCACGTTCACGTCGGACTCCGTGACGGTCATGATCTCCCTCTCGCCCACCGAGGGGGGCCGGGTGCGGATCGACGGCTGGGCCGCTCCGGCCGCGGAGCTCCTCGTGAGCCTGCACCGCCCGGGCGGGGTGAGCGAGACCAGGAGCGACGACGACGGCCGTTTCGTGTTCGACGCGGTCGACCCTGGTCCTGCCAGCTTCGTCGTGCAGCCCACCGGGTCGTCCGAGCGCGCCGTCAGCACCCCGGTCATCGAGCTCTGACCGACCCTCACCGCAGCCGCCCGACCACGGGCGGCTGATCGTCATCACTTTGCAGCCGCCCGACCACGGGCGGCTGAACGTCATCACTTTGCAGCCGACCGACCACGGGCGGCTGATCGACGACCCGTGACCACCCGTCCTGAGGTACCCGTGTCCCACGCACAGGGCAGTGCGTCCGACGGCGGCGGTCCGGTCGGCACAACTCGAGGAGGAGCACGTGAGCAACAGCTCGACCGAGAGCGGCAACGCTCGACGATCGTGGCACGGAGACACCCCGGCGCGCCTGCAGTGGCGGACCCGGGAGCTCGACCCTGTCACGGCCCGCCGGACCGGGCGGGAGGCGTCACCTCAGCCGACCTGGTACGTCGGAGACCGCCTCCTGGTCAACGCGGCGGCACCGGAGAAGGGCGAGCCCGACCCGCGGTGGCTCCGACGGCTCCGTCGGGCGGCCGCGCGCCATCATCTGGCGGTCGAGATCGAGCAGGAGACGTACGAGGACCTCGAGCTCGTCGAGCGTGCGGTCGGGGCCGGGCTGGATCCCGCGGTCGGGGACGAGCTGCGCTCGGTCTTCGGCACGACGATCGTGCTGGCGCCGCAGGACAACGGGGCCCTGCCTGACGGCTGGGACGTCGTCTGCCTCCTGCGGGACGCGGGGATCGATCTCGACCGCGACGACGACGATGACGATGACGACGACGAGGACGGCAGCAAGGCCGCGGCGCGCAGCGAGCCGCTGCCCGCGGGCGCCTTCGTCTCGCTCGACCACGTGATCGTGCCGGGCGCGATCGGTGGCCAGCCGATGTCCCAGCCGTGGGACTTCACGGACTCGCAGCCGTTCGTCCAGGGCATGCCCAAGACCGCGGGACACCCCAAGACCGCGGGGCACCCCAAGACGGCGGGGCACCCCAAGACCGCAGGGCACCCGTTCGCCGGGATGGACGAGTACGCGGTCGCGGGTTCCGGTGGGCGCCAGCCCGTCGCCTGGGTCGGTGCCGCCCCGTGGCGGTCGATCCGTGGTGGCGACTCGGTCTTCACCGGTCCCGAGGGGCAGCGGCGTCCGGTCGTGGCACTCATGGACACCGGGGTCGGGAAGCACCCGTGGTGGAACCCGGAGGTCGTCGAGGGCAACGAGCCGCTGGCCGACAACGAGCAGATCGTGCTGCGTGACCCCCAGGTCGTGGGCGTGCCGGTCGGCCTGTGCCCCGACCCCGAGTTCGCGTACCAGGACCCCGAGCACGGTGGGGTCTCGATCTACCCGCTCACGGGCCCGCTCGACCCGGTCGCGGGGCACGGGACGTTCATGGCCGGGCTCGTGCACCAGCTGTGCCCGGACGCCGTGATCCTCGCCCCCCGGGTCTACGGGGGGTCGGGGATCATCCCCGAGCGCGACCTCCTGCGTTCGCTCCGGCGCATGCTCCTGTGGCACGTGCTCGGCCTGAGCGGCGTCGCGGGGTACGCGCCTGTCGACGTCGCGGTCCTGTCGCTGGGCTACTACCACGAGCGGCCCGAGGACGCGGACTTCGACGCCCCGCTCGGCACCGTGCTCAGCGCGCTGCGACGCTTCGGGGTGCTCGTCGTGGCGTCGAGCGGCAACGACGGACAGGTGCGCGAGACGTTCCCGGCGGCCTTCGCCCCGCGCATCGACCGCCGGACGAAGCCCCCGACCCTCCTGGCCGGCCAGCGGCTGAGCTGGGACGAGCCGCCCCTCATCGCGGTCGGCTCGAAGAACCCCGACGGCACGACGTCCCTGTTCAGCAACGACGGCACGTGGGTGACCTGCCTACGCACAGGGGCCGGCCTCGTGAGCACCGCTCCGGTGACCATGGACGGGGTCATCGCGCCGTCCATGCACATGAAGGAGCTCTTCTCGGAGGGCTTCCGGGCGACGATCGACCCGGAGGGCTTCCAGGGCGGGTTCGCCGTCTGGAGCGGGACGTCGTTCGCCGCCCCGGTCCTCGCGGGGGAGCTCGCGGCCTCGTTGCTCAAGGCGGGCATGCCTGGAACGACCCCTCCGACACCGCACGGTGCCCCCGACCGCTGCCGCGAGCTGTGGCCCGTGGTGCACGGAGCGACGGGGCTTCTGCCGGTCGACTGAGGACGCGACCACCGGCATCTTCGTGCCCGGTGGGCCGTCGCTACCCCTGGCGACGGCCCACCGGGCACGGTTCTGCGCGCCGTTGGATACCGTGTCCCTGTGAGCGACCTGGGTGATCGAGCGGCCTCCGTCTACGTCCGCGCCCGGAACCTGGACGACGCAGGCCGTTTCGCGGAGGCGCTCGACACCTACGAGGCCACGATCTCCATGCTCGGCGAGCCGCTCGCCCTGCGCGAGGAGGAGAGCGAGCTCGGTCCGCTGTGGGCGCGCGCGACCCTGGGGGCCGCCCGGTGCGGGTACGAGGCGACGGGGGATCTTCGAGCCGCCCTGGACCGGCTCGACGGTGCGGAGACCTGGTGCAGGAGCGCGGGTCTCGACGTCGAGCTGCTCGCCGTCCAGGGCCAGCGGGGTCTCCTGCTGCTCCGCTCGGGTGACGTGGCCGCCGCGCTCGCCGAGCTGGACCGGGCCGCTCCCGACCTGTCGGCCGTCGTCTCCCGGGACTCCGCGGTGCTCCTGCTGAACAGGGGAGCCCTGCACCTCGAGACGGGATCGGTCGACGAGGCGCGGCGAGACCTCGGTGCGTCGGTCGAGCACGCCCGAGCGGTCGGGGACATCTCGATCGAGGCCAAGGGGCGTCACAACCTCGGGTACGCCGAGTACCTGCACGGCGACCTGCCTCTGGCCCTGCGCCTCATGGACGAGGCCGGCGCCCTGGACCCCAGCGACGACGACGCCGTCGGCCTGCTCGACCGTTCCGTGGTCCTGCAGGAGGCCGGGCTGGTGACGGAGGCGGCCGCGGCGCTCGAGCAGGCGACGTCGATCCTGGTGCAGCGGGGCGCTCTGGCGGACCTCGCCAGGGTGCGGTTCGACAGCGCCCGGTGCCTGCTCCAGCTGCGGCAGACCGAGCGTGCGGCGGAGCTTGCCCACGAGGCCAAGCAGGCGTTCGTCGAGCAGTCCAACGCCGTCTGGGCGTTGCGCAGCGAGCTCGTGCGCCAGGAGGCGCTGCTCGCGGGGCTGACGGGAGACGCGCAGCCCGATGAGTTCCGCAGCGTGGCCACGAGCGCGGGCGAGATCGCGCGTCAGGCGCACGGGGTCCCGCCCGTCCTCGTCGCGGTCCCTGCCCGGGTGCTGCAGGCCGAGGCGTCCGTGCGCGCGGGCGACGTGGACCTCGCCCGGGAGGCCCTGGAAGCCCTTCCGGCGTCCCCGCGGTCGTGGAGCCTGTCGGTACGGATCCAGCGCGAGGCGGTGCGTGCGCTGGTCGCGTTCGGCGACGGCGACCGTCGGCGTGGCCTTGCGGCGATCCGTCGCGGGCAGGACGTCCTGACCTCGCACCGCTCGCGCCTCGGTTCGGTCGACGTCGTCACGGCGTCGGCCGTCCACGGGGTGCGGCTCGGCATCGTCGACGTCGACGCGGCCTTCCGCACCGGACGGGCGAGCGCAGTCTTCGACGCGGTCGAGCGGGGACGTGCCGCGTTCGCGGGTACCGGTCGCGTGCGGCCTGCGGCAGACCCCGTGCTCGCCGACCTGCTCGTCGCGGCGCGCCAGGAGGTCGAGTCCGCGCGCGCGCTGGGGACGACCGCCGAGTCCCAGGTGCTCGAGCAGCGTCAGCGCCACCTGGGGGCGGCGCGCCGGTTCCAGGAGGAGGCCCGCAGGCGGACGTGGCAGCAGAGCGGCGGTGACGAGCGAAGGGCTCGCTCGGCGAGCGAGCGGTCCGTGCGGCGCGCCCTCGCGGGGGCGCTCCCGGGGGCGACGGTCGCCAACATCGTGATCTTCGAGGGGCACGTGTCCGCCGTGAAGCTCTCCCGTGACGGTTCGGAGCTCCTCCGCCTGGCGCCCCTCGAGGACGTGGCGGAGCTCGTCCGGCGAGCGAGGGCGGACTTCTCGGTCCTGTCGAACGCCCTGATCCCGGTGCCGATGCGTGCGGCCGCGACGTCGTCGTTGCGCAAGGTGCTGACGCGGCTCGACGACGCGCTCCTGGCCCCGCTGCAGGCGTCGGGGGACCTGCACGTCGCGGCCCGGGACCTGCTGCTCGCCGTCCCGTGGACGGCGCTCCCGTCGCGCCGGGGACTGCGCACCTGGGTCAACTCCTGGGTCGACCTCCAGCGGTCCGCGGAGACGACGCGTCCGAGCGGCGTCGTCGTGGTCGCGGGGCCGGGGCTGCGGGCGGCGGTCGACGAGGTGGAGCGCGTCGCGTCGGTGTGGGGCGGTGCCACCGTCCTCGTGGGGGAGCGGGCGACGTGCAGGAACGTCGTGGACGGGCTCGACGGCGCGGGCGTCATCCACCTGGCGGCGCACGGGACGCACGAGACGGACAACCCGCTCTTCTCGTCGTTGCGGCTCGCGGACGGCCCCCTCTTCGCCCACGAGCTCGACGGGATCGACCTGCGGGGCGCCGTGGTCGTGCTGTCGGCGTGCGAGGTCGGCCTGTCCTCGGTCCGCGTCGGCGGTGAGGCGCTGGGCCTGGCGAGCGTCCTGGTCAGGCTCGGGGCCCGGGCGGTCATCGCGAGCGTCGCGCCGCTGCGGGACGACGTCGCCGCGCGGATCATGCCCGCGCTGCACGCGGAGCTGCACCGGGGAGCGCCCCCGGGCGTGGCGCTGGCCCGGGCGGTCAGCACCGAGGACGAGCCCGTGCCGCTGGTGTGCTTCGGTCCGCTCGTCGCCTGAGCCGGTCGGGGCGAGGGGGCCCAGGGCCGGATTTGGTCCACGCGCCCGCGTCGCGTAACCTGTTCCAGTACCCAAGACCGCCGGTCGTACCGTCCTGCCCGCTGACTCGTCAGCTGCAGTCCGGACCGAAGTCCCGCAGAAGTGCGGAGGCCAGCGCAGGTGAGAGTTCACGGAGCGGGCGAGAGCCTGCACTTCGAGCCCCGCGCCTGCGCGGGGCTCTTCTCGTCTCCGCAGGACCTCACCCCCCAGGGCCCCCGCCCTGCGGAGACCGGTGGCACCACCACCGGAAGGATTGCCATGGCGAGGCCGGACAAGGCAGCCGCAGTCGCAGAGCTCACGGAGAACTTCCGCGAGTCGAACGCGGCCGTGCTGACCGAGTACCGCGGGCTCACCGTCGCGCAGCTCAAGCAGCTGCGTCGGTCGCTCAGCGGCAACGCAACCTACGCCGTGGTGAAGAACACGCTGACCGCCATCGCGGCCAAGGAAGCCGGCATCGAGATCGACGCCGACTTCAAGGGCCCCTCGGCCATCGCCTTCGTGACCGGTGACCCGGTCGAGGCGGCCAAGGGCCTGCGTGACTTCGCCAAGGCGAACCCCGCACTGGTCATCAAGGGCGGTGTCCTCGACGGGCGCTCCCTGACCGCTGCGGAGATCACCAAGCTCGCGGACCTCGAGTCCCGCGAGGTCCTGCTGGCCAAGCTGGCCGGCGCGTTCAAGCAGCCGCTCTTCCAGGCGGCATACCTGTTCAACGCGCCCGCTTCGCAGGCCGTTCGCACCATCGATGCCCTGCGCCTCAAGCAGGAATCGGAGAGCGCTGCCGCCTGATCCTCTTCTGAGGATCGCGCAGCACGCACACACCCCCTCTGCTTCCAGCAGGGCTCTGTGGATCGTTGACAGGGCCGCTGCCGAGCACCAACCGAAAGGACCGCCATCATGGCGAAGCTCAGCACCGAAGAGCTCATCGAGCAGTTCAAGGGCCTCTCCCTCATCGAGCTCTCCGAGTTCGTGAAGGCGTTCGAGGACGCTTTCGAGGTCACCGCGGCCGCTCCGGCCGCCGTCGCCGTTGCAGGCCCCGCGGCCGCTGCCGCCGAGGAGGTCGAGGAGAAGACGGAGTTCGACGTCATCCTCGAGGCTGCCGGCGACAAGAAGATCCAGGTCATCAAGGAGGTGCGTGCCCTCACGAGCCTCGGCCTGAAGGAGGCCAAGGACCTCGTTGACGGCGCCCCCAAGCCCGTCCTGGAGAACGTCGCCAAGGACGCTGCTGACAAGGCCAAGGCTGCCCTCGAGGGCGCCGGCGCAACCGTCACCGTCAAGTGATCACTGCCCTTCGGGGCGGTATCGCATGACAGGTCGCCTCGCGCGACCTGACAGGTAGCACAGGCGACGAGGCCCGCATCCCTCCGGGGGTGCGGGCCTCTCGTCGCCTCTTCGTCTCCCGGCCCGACGCCGGAGCCCGCCTTCCGCGTGAAGGCGACCGGCGCCGTCGGGCAGGGAGTTTCTTCGTGTTCTTGGGCGGCATATGGCGGCCACCGAGAAGATGTCCTCACCGGCCTGGTGGGGGAGTGCAGCGGCGTGACGACGGCCTTGACAGGCCGCGATTTCGCGCGGCTGGACACGCTTGACTGGGCCGGGTATGCTAGCGCTTTGCGCTCGCGTGTGCCCTCGGCACCCTCTGACTGCCCGAACCGTCTCCGGTGTGCGTCCATCGTGCACCACGGCAGCCTCAGGGGGAAGAGGTCCTCCAGCCACGCAGCGTACAGCGTGCAATCGATCTGCAGGGAAGGACCCCTCTTGGCTGCCTCGCGCACCCCTTCTGCTCCGTCCGCCGACGCTATCGCGAACCGCACCGCTTCCCGGCGCGTATCTTTCGCCAAGATCTACGAGCCTCTCGAGGTGCCCGACCTGCTCGGGCTCCAGACCGAGAGCTTCGACTGGCTGCTGGGCAACCCGGCGTGGCGCGCACGCGTCGACGCCGCGGCCGCTGCCGGTCGCCAGGACGTCCCCGCGACGTCGGGTCTCGAGGAGATCTTCGAGGAGATCTCCCCGATCGAGGACTTCGGCTCCTCCATGTCTCTCTCCTTCTCCAACCACCGCTTCGAGCCCCCGAAGTACTCGGCCGAGGAGTGCAAGGAGAAGGACTTCACCTTCGCCGCGCCGCTCTTCGTCACCGCGGAGTTCGTGAACTACAACACCGGTGAGATCAAGAGCCAGACGGTCTTCATGGGCGACTTCCCGCTCATGACCGCACGCGGCACCTTCATCATCAACGGCACCGAGCGCGTCGTCGTCTCGCAGCTCGTCCGTTCGCCCGGTGTGTACTTCGAGCGCCAGGCCGACAAGACCAGCGACAAGGACATCTACTCCGCGAAGATCATCCCGTCGCGCGGTGCGTGGCTGGAGTTCGAGATCGACAAGCGCGACGCCGTGGGCGTCCGTGTCGACCGCAAGCGCAAGCAGTCCGTCACGGTGCTGCTCAAGGCCCTGGGCCTGACCGAGTCGCAGATCCGCGAGGAGTTCGCCGACTTCCCGTCCGTGCTGGACACCCTCGAGAAGGACCACGTCCACACCGAGGAAGAGGCGCTCGTCGACCTCTACCGCAAGATCCGTCCGGGCGAGCCGCCCACGGTCGAGGCCGGCCGCTCGCTCCTCGAGAACTTCTACTTCAACCCCAAGCGCTACGACTTCGCGAAGGTCGGCCGCTACAAGGCGAACAAGAAGCTCGGCGTCGACGCCCCCCTCGGTGACTCCACGCTGTCCGTCACGGACATCGTCGCGACGATCAAGTACCTCGCCGCGCTCCACGCCGAGGTCACCACGCTGCCGGGCACCCGCAACGGCGAGCCCGTCGAGATCCGCGTCGAGACCGACGACATCGACCACTTCGGCAACCGTCGCATCCGCGCCGTGGGCGAGCTCATCCAGAACCAGGTCCGCACGGGCCTGTCCCGCATGGAGCGCGTCGTGCGCGAGCGCATGACGACCCAGGACGTCGAGGCGATCACGCCGCAGACCCTGATCAACATCCGCCCCGTGGTGGCGTCGATCAAGGAGTTCTTCGGCACCTCGCAGCTCTCGCAGTTCATGGACCAGAACAACCCGCTCGCCGGCCTGACGCACAAGCGTCGTCTGTCCGCGCTGGGCCCGGGTGGTCTGTCCCGTGACCGCGCCGGCATGGAGGTCCGCGACGTCCACCCGTCGCACTACGGCCGCATGTGCCCCATCGAGACCCCTGAGGGCCCGAACATCGGTCTGATCGGCTCGCTGGCCTCCTACGGGCGCATCAACCCGTTCGGGTTCATCGAGACGCCGTACCGCAAGGTCGAGAACGGCAAGGTCTCGGACGAGGTCGTCTACCTGACGGCCGACGACGAGGACCGTTACGTCATCGCCCAGGCGAACACCGAGCTCAACCCCGACGGCTCGTTCCGTGCCGAGCGCGTCCTGGTCCGCACCAAGGGTGGCGAGACGGCCGACGTCCTCGGCACCGAGGTCGACTACATGGACGTCTCGCCGCGCCAGATGGTGTCGGTCGCGACCGCCCTCATCCCGTTCCTCGAGCACGACGACGCGAACCGCGCACTCATGGGTGCCAACATGCAGCGTCAGGCCGTGCCCCTGGTCCGGTCCGAGGCCCCGCTCGTGGGCACCGGCATGGAGCGTCGTGCAGCCATCGACGCCGGTGACGTCATCGTGGCCACCAAGCCTGGTGTCGTCACGGAGGTCTCCGCGGACCTGATCGTCGTCGCGAACGACGACGGGACCACGACGAGCTACCGCGCGGCGAAGTTCCGCCGCTCGAACCAGGGCACGTCGTACAACCAGCGCGTCGTCGTCGACGAGGGCGCACGCGTCGAGGTCGGCTCCGTGCTGGCCGACGGCCCCGCGACCGACGAGGGCGAGCTCTCGCTCGGCCGCAACCTGCTCGTCGCGTTCATGTCCTGGGAGGGCCACAACTACGAGGACGCGATCATCCTGTCGCAGCGCCTCGTGCAGGACGACGTCCTGTCCTCGATCCACATCGAGGAGCACGAGGTCGACGCCCGCGACACGAAGCTCGGCCCCGAGGAGATCACGCGGGACATCCCGAACGTCTCCGAGGACGTCCTGGCGGACCTCGACGAGCGCGGAGTCATCCGCATCGGTGCAGAGGTCGGCGCGGGCGACGTGCTCGTCGGCAAGGTCACGCCCAAGGGTGAGACCGAGCTGACCCCGGAGGAGCGCCTCCTGCGCGCCATCTTCGGCGAGAAGGCGCGCGAGGTCCGCGACACGTCGCTCAAGGTCCCCCACGGCGAGTCCGGCACGGTGATCGGCGTCCGCGAGTTCAACCGCGAGGACGGCGACGAGCTGCCCGCCGGCGTGAACCAGCTGGTCCGCGTGTACATCGCGCAGCGACGCAAGATCACGGACGGCGACAAGCTCGCCGGCCGTCACGGCAACAAGGGCGTCATCTCGAAGATCCTCCCGGTCGAGGACATGCCCTTCCTCGAGGACGGCACCCCCGTGGACGTCATCCTCAACCCGCTCGGTGTCCCCGGTCGTATGAACGTCGGCCAGGTCCTGGAGACCCACCTCGGGTGGGTCGCGAAGCAGGGCTGGGACATCTCGCAGACCGACGGCGCAGCCGGCGAGGGCGACCTGTCCTGGAAGGAGCACGTCCCCGCGGTCGCTGCGTCTTCCGAGCCCGGCCGCCCCGTGGCGACCCCGGTCTTCGACGGACTCGAGGAGGAGGCCCTCACGGGTCTGCTCTCCACGACGCTCCCCAACCGTGACGGCAACCGCATGGTCGGCCGCGACGGCAAGGCACGTCTGTTCGACGGCCGCTCCGGCGAGCCGTTCCCGGAGCCGGTCTCCGTGGGCTACATGTACATCCTGAAGCTCCACCACCTGGTGGACGACAAGATCCACGCCCGCTCGACCGGTCCGTACTCGATGATCACGCAGCAGCCGCTGGGTGGTAAGGCGCAGTTCGGTGGACAGCGTTTCGGCGAGATGGAGGTGTGGGCGCTCGAGGCTTACGGCGCGGCGTACACCCTCCAGGAGCTGCTGACGATCAAGTCCGACGACGTCCCGGGCCGTGTCAAGGTCTACGAGGCGATCGTCAAGGGCGAGAACATCCCCGACTCGGGCATCCCGGAGTCCTTCAAGGTCCTCCTGAAGGAGATGCAGTCGCTGTGCCTGAACGTCGAGGTGCTCTCGAGCGACGGTGTCTCCATCGAGATGCGTGAGTCCGACGACGACGTGTACCGCGCTGCCGAGGAGCTCGGCATCGACCTGTCGCGTCGCCCCAACGCAGCATCCACGATCGACGAGATCTGATCTCGGAAGCGGTGGGGACGTCCCTGACGGATCGTCCCCACCGCCACCCGACACTCTGTAGCACCTCCACCGCGCCGGCCGGGACGAACCCCGGACAGGCCGGCAGACGAAGGAAGTAGGACCACCTTGCTCGACGTCAATGTCTTCGACGAGCTGCGTATCGGACTGGCCACGGCAGACGACATCCGTGACTGGTCTCACGGCGAGGTCAAGAAGCCTGAGACCATCAACTACCGCACCCTCAAGCCCGAGAAGGACGGACTCTTCTGCGAGAAGATCTTCGGCCCCACCCGGGACTGGGAGTGCTACTGCGGCAAGTACAAGCGCGTGCGCTTCAAGGGCATCATCTGTGAGCGCTGCGGCGTCGAGGTGACGCGCTCGAAGGTGCGCCGTGAGCGCATGGGCCACATCGAGCTCGCCGCCCCTGTCACGCACATCTGGTTCTTCAAGGGTGTGCCCTCCCGCCTCGGTTACCTCCTCGACCTGGCGCCGAAGGACCTCGAGAAGGTCATCTACTTCGCCGCCTACATGATCACGTCGGTCGACGTCGAGGGCCGTCAGGAAGACCTCCCCAACCTCCAGAACGAGATCGACCTGGAGAAGAAGGAGATCACGGACCGTCGCGACAACGACATCAACACCCGTGCCCAGAAGCTCGAGGCCGACCTGGCCGCGCTCGAGGCCGAGGGTGCTCGTGCCGACGCCCGCCGCAAGGTCCGGGACTCGGCCGAGCGCGAGATGGCGTCGATCCGCAAGCGGGCCGACGCCGAGCTCGACCGCCTGGACCAGGTCTGGGACCGCTTCAAGAACCTCAAGGTCGCCGACCTCGAGGGCGACGAGATGCTGTACCGCGCCCTCCAGGACCGCTACGGCAACTACTTCGAGGGCTCGATGGGCGCCGCGGCGATCCAGAAGCGCCTCCAGGACTTCGACCTGGTCGCCGAGGCCGAGCTGCTGCGCGAGATCATCCGCAGCGGCAAGGGCCAGAAGAAGACCCGTGCGCTCAAGCGCCTCAAGGTCGTCAACGCGTTCCTGACCACCACCAACTCGCCCACGGGCATGGTGCTGGACGCCGTCCCGGTCATCCCGCCGGACCTGCGCCCCATGGTGCAGCTCGACGGTGGCCGCTTCGCGACCTCGGACCTGAACGACCTGTACCGCCGCGTGATCAACCGGAACAACCGCCTCAAGCGTCTTCTGGACCTGGGCGCGCCGGAGATCATCGTCAACAACGAGAAGCGCATGCTGCAGGAAGCTGTGGACTCGCTCTTCGACAACGGCCGTCGTGGTCGCCCGGTCACGGGCCCCGGCAACCGTCCGCTGAAGTCGATCTCCGACATGCTCAAGGGCAAGCAGGGTCGTTTCCGTCAGAACCTGCTCGGCAAGCGTGTCGACTACTCGGGCCGTTCGGTCATCGTGGTCGGCCCGCAGCTCAAGCTGCACCAGTGCGGTCTGCCCAAGCAGATGGCCCTCGAGCTCTTCAAGCCGTTCGTGATGAAGCGCCTCGTGGACCTGAACCACGCGCAGAACATCAAGAGCGCCAAGCGCATGGTCGAGCGTGCCCGCCCGGTCGTGTGGGACGTCCTCGAAGAGGTCATCACCGAGCACCCCGTGCTGCTCAACCGTGCACCCACGCTGCACCGCCTGGGCATCCAGGCCTTCGAGCCCCAGCTGGTCGAGGGCAAGGCGATCCACCTGCACCCGCTCGTGTGTGCTGCGTTCAACGCGGACTTCGACGGTGACCAGATGGCCGTGCACCTGCCCCTGTCCGCCGAGGCCCAGGCCGAGGCGCGCATCCTCATGCTCTCGAGCAACAACATCCTGAAGCCGTCGGACGGCCGTCCGGTGACCATGCCCTCGCAGGACATGATCATCGGTCTGTACCACCTGACGAACGACAAGAAGGATGCCAAGGGTGCGGGGCGTGCGTTCAGCTCGGTCGCCGAGGCCATCATGGCCTTCGACGCCGGTTCGCTGGACCTGAACGCCGAGGTCAGCATCCGCATGGACGGGCTGGTCTTCGCCGAGGGCGAGGCCCCTGAGGGCTTCGTCCCGGGCGAGCCGTTCGTCTTCGCCACGACGCTCGGCCGCGCGCTGTTCAACGAGACGCTGCCCGTCAGCTACGGCTACGTGAACGGTGTCGTCGACAAGAAGAAGCTGTCGACGATCGTCAACGAGCTCGCCGAGACCTACCCCAAGGTCGAGGTCGCTGCCTCGCTCGACGCGCTCAAGGAGGCCGGTTTCCGCTGGGCCACCCGTTCGGGCGTCACCATCGCCATCTCGGACGTCGCGACCCCTGCGGAGAAGGCGACCATCCTGGAGGAGCACGAGGCTCGTGCCCTGAAGGTGCAGCAGGAGTACGACCGCGGTCTGATCACCGACGACGAGCGCCGCCAGGAGCTCATCGAGATCTGGACGCAGGCCACCGACAAGGTCGCGACCGCGATGCGGGCGAGCTTCCCGGAGCGCAACACCGTCTACACGATGGTCGGCTCGGGTGCTCGTGGTAACTGGATGCAGGTCCGTCAGATCGCCGGTATGCGCGGTCTCGTGGCGAACCCGAAGGGTGAGATCATCCCTCGCCCGATCAAGTCCAACTACCGCGAGGGCCTCTCGGTCCTCGAGTACTTCATCGCGACGCACGGTGCCCGCAAGGGCCTCGCCGACACCGCTCTGCGTACGGCCGACTCGGGTTACCTGACCCGTCGTCTGGTCGACGTGTCGCAGGACGTCATCGTCCGCGAGGAGGACTGCGGCACCGAGCGCGGCCTGACGCTGCCCGTGGGCGAGAAGATCGGCGACCGTCTGGTCCGTCACGACAAGGTCGAGACGAGCATCTACTCGCGCACGCTGGCCTCCGACGTGGAGGACGCGGACGGCAACGTCATCGCGAAGGCGGGGGAGGACGCCGGTGACCTGGTCATCGACGCTCTGCTCGCTGCCGGGATCGACACGGTCAAGGTCCGCTCGGTCCTGACCTGCGAGTCCCGTGTCGGCACGTGCGCCAAGTGCTACGGCCGTTCGCTGGCCACGGGCAAGCTCGTCGACATCGGCGAGGCCGTGGGCATCATCGCGGCCCAGTCGATCGGTGAGCCCGGCACGCAGCTGACGATGCGTACCTTCCACACCGGTGGTGTGGCCTCCGCGGACGACATCACGCAGGGTCTGCCCCGTGTGACCGAGCTCTTCGAGGCACGCACCCCCAAGGGTGAGGGCCCCATCGCGGAGTTCTCGGGTCGCATCACGATCGACGAGGCGGAGCGTACGCGCCGCATCGTCCTGACCCCCGACGACGGCTCCGAGGAGCTGGCCTACCCGGTGACGAAGCGTTCGCGCCTCCTCGTCAGCGACGGCGACCACGTCGAGGTCGGTACCCAGCTCGTCCAGGGTGCCGTCGACCCGAAGAAGGTCCTGCGCATCCTCGGCCCTCGCGCCACCCAGAAGCACCTGGTGGACGAGGTCCAGGAGGTCTACCGCTCCCAGGGCGTGGACATCCACGACAAGCACATCGAGGTCATCGTGCGGCAGATGCTGCGTCGCGTGACCGTGCTGGACTCGGGCGACTCGCAGCTCCTCCCGGGCGAGCTCGCGGAGCGTGGGCGTTTCGAGGACGCGAACCGTCGCGCGGTGTCGGAGGGTGGCCAGCCGGCCTCCGGCCGTCCCGAGCTGATGGGCATCACGAAGGCGTCGCTCGCGACGGACTCGTGGCTGTCGGCGGCCTCCTTCCAGGAGACGACGCGCGTCCTGACCGAGGCTGCGATGAGCGGTCGTCGTGACCCGCTCCTCGGCCTCAAGGAGAACGTCATCCTCGGTAAGCTCATCCCGGCCGGTACGGGTCTGCCCCGCTACCGCAACGTCGAGGTCGAGCCCACCGAGCAGGCCAAGACGGAGCTCTACCCGAGCTTCGGCTACGACGAGATCGACTTCCAGGGGCTCGGCATGGGCTCCGGCGAGGCGATCCCGCTCGAGGACCTGGACTTCGGCGACTACCGCTGACCCTGACGGCGTGACCCGGCGACCCTGCGTCGTCGGGTCGCGTCCGTCCAGGTAGCACAGGGGGTGGTCGCGGT
>NZ_JAMXIO010000030.1:0-57297 GCF_059651515.1 Oerskovia sp. 140933 | reverse complement strand
TCCTGCCCTCAGGGCACGAGACGCAGGACGCGCCTTCGTCGTACGTCAGCCCCGGTAGTCCCCCGTGAGGCGCACGGCGCCCGCGTGCACACCCTTGGTGCCGACCACCAGGTCCTCGCCACCCGCCTGCGCCGACGCCTCGTCGAGCACGTCGACCGTGCCCAGGACCCATGCCGGCAGTCCCAGCTCCGCACACCGTGCGAGCGCGGCGTCGGCCCCGTCCGCGCCCACGATCGCGATCATGCCGACACCCAGGTTGAGCGTGTTCTCCAGGTCGCGGCGCGGCACGTTGCCCAGGTCGCGGACCACGGTGAAGACCGGGGGGAGGTCCCACGAGCCGCGGTCGACGGTTCCGACGAGCCCGGCGGGGAGCACCCTGGCCAGGTTCGCGGCGAGCCCGCCACCGGTGACGTGCGTGAAGGCGTGGACCTGGGCGGCGTCGTCGTGCGCCAGGGCGAGGCAGTCGCTCGCGTAGACGCGCGTGGGCTCGAGCAGCTCCTCGCCGAGCGTGCGGCCGAACTCCTCGACCTCGCGGTCGAGCTCCCAGCCCGCGTGCCGCACGACGGCGCGGACCAGCGAGTAACCGTTGGAGTGCAGGCCCGACGAGCCCAGGGCGATGAGGACGTCGCCCTCGCGCACGCGCTCGGGTCCCAGCAGGCGGTCGGCCTCGACCACACCGGTCGCGGCCCCCGCGACGTCGTACTCGTCCTCGCCCAGGAGGCCCGGGTGCTCGGCCGTCTCGCCGCCCACGAGGGCCGTGCCGGCGACCTCGCACGCCGCCGCGATCCCCCGGACGATGCCCGCGATGCGCTCGGGCACGACCTTGCCGCACGCGATGTAGTCCGTCATGAAGAGCGGCTTGGCCCCCACCACGACGATGTCGTCGACGACCATGCCCACCAGGTCGAACCCGATCGTGTCGTGCACGTCCATGGCCTGCGCGATCGCGACCTTGGTCCCCACGCCGTCGGTCGAGGTCGCCAGCAGGGGCTTGGTGTACGTCGCGACCTCGCTGAAGTCGTAGAGCCCGGCGAACCCACCCACTCCCCCGAGGACCTGCGGGCCGTGCGTACGGCGCACGGCGTCCTTCATCAGCTCGACGGCCTTGTCGCCCGCCTCGGTGTCGACACCGGCTGCGGCGTAGGTGAGACCTTCAGACACGAATGAACTCCTGGTGATCTGCGGCGCGCCCGAGAGGGCGTACGTCGTACGGGGTCAGGGGTGGTCGAGGGCGGTCCCGCCGCCGACCCCCACGGAGAGGCTGCGCAGCCCGTCCTCCGGGGCGCCCAGCGGCAGCTCGGCCTGCTCGAGCAGGTGCTTGCCGAGCTGGTCGTCCGGGGGCAGCTCGATGGGGTACTTCCCGGTGAAGCAGGCCGTGCAGAGCTGCGAGGCCGACTGCTCGGTCGCCGCGATCATGCCCTCCTCGGAGATGTACCCGAGCGTGTCGGCACCGAGCGAGGCGCCCACCTCCTCAGGTGACAGCCCGTTCGCGATGAGCTCGGCCCGCGAGGCGAAGTCGATGCCGTAGAAGCACGGCCACTTGACCGGCGGCGAGCTGATGCGGACGTGGACCTCGGCGGCCCCCGCCTCGCGGAGCATCCGGATCAGGGCGCGCTGCGTGTTGCCGCGCACGATCGAGTCGTCGACCACGACCAGCCGCTTGCCGCGGATCACGTCACGCAGCGGGTTGAGCTTGAGCCGGATGCCGAGCTGGCGCAGCGTGTCCGACGGCTGGATGAACGTGCGGCCGACGTACGCGTTCTTCGTCAGGCCCTGCCCGAACGGGATCCCGGACTCCTGGGCGTACCCCACGGCGGCGGGGGTCCCGGACTCGGGCACCGGGATCACGAGGTCCGCGTCGATACCGTGCTCACGCGCGAGCTGACGGCCCATCTCGACGCGCGCGGCGTGCACGGAGCGACCGTTGATCGACGTGTCGGGACGGGCGAGGTAGACGTACTCGAAGACGCAGCCCGCGCGCTCGACCGGTGCGAAGCGCTGCGAGCGCAGACCGTCGCCGTCGATCGCGATGAGCTCGCCCGGCTCGACCTCGCGGACGAACGAGGCGCCCACGATGTCCAGGGCAGGGGTCTCGCTCGCGACGACCCAGCCACGCTCGAGGCGCCCCAGCACGAGGGGCCGCACTCCCTGCGGGTCGCGCGCCGCGTAGAGCGTCTTCTCGTCCATGAACACGAGGCTGAACGCGCCGCGAAGACGCGGGAGGACCTCCATCGCGGTGTCCTCGAGCGAGTGGTCCGCGTCGCCCGCGAAGAGCGCCGTGATGAGCGCCGTGTCGGTCGTGTTGCCGCGCGCGAGCTCGCCGCGGCGCTGCGCGCCGTAGCGCTCGGCGACGAGGTTCACGAGCTCGGCGGAGTTCGTCAGGTTACCGTTGTGCCCCAGCGCCACCGTGCCCGACGACGTCGCGCCGAGCGTGGGCTGAGCGTTCTCCCAGGTCACCCCACCCGTCGTGGAGTACCGGCAGTGCCCGACGGCGATGTGGCCGGTCAGGGCGTTGAGCGCCGTCTCGTCGAAGACCTGGGAGACGAGTCCCATGTCCTTGTAGACGAGGATCTGCTCACCATTGCTGGTCGCGATCCCGGCAGACTCCTGACCGCGGTGCTGCAACGAGTACAGACCGAAGTAGGCGAGCTTGGCGACCTCTTCGCCGGGCGCCCAGACACCGAAGACGCCGCAAGCGTCCTGGGGGCCTTTCTCGCCGGGCATGAGGTCGTGGTTGAGAAGTCCATCTCCGCGGGGGGCCACGGCTCCAGTGTCCCATACGCTCGCGGGCTCACCGAAGTCGCGACCAGGGGGTGGACCCCGGGGCGCGACGACGGGACGTCCTGCCGAGCGCGCTCTCCCTCGGCCCGTGGCCGACGGGTCAGCGGGTCAGCGGCGCAGGCTCCGCTTGTCGGCCCAGATCGCCAGGGCCCCCGCGACGAGAGTCGTGAGCGTGGTCGTCCCGAGGACCACCACCGTGAGATAGACGCCAGGCTTCAGGACGCCGCTGGACGCCGGCGACCCGAGCCAGGTGATCCCGATGCACAGCCCCACGACGATCCCGACCAGCGCGCCGGTCGTGAAGAACGCCTTGTACCGGGGGGCGCGGCGGATCGTCGCCGGGTCGATCACCGACTCGATCTCGACCTCGTCGCCGCGGACGCCGTCGTTCGCCTCGCCGGGCGACGTGGCAGGGGTCCCAGGCGCAGCAGGTGCGTCGGGGGTCGGTGACTCGGCCGGGCCGGGGGTGCTCGGGGGCTCGTTCACGTCAGGGGTGGGGGTGCTGGGGCTCACGCGGCCGACACTACCCGGTGGGGCTGGGAATCCCCTGTGCCGCCCGACGGGCGCGACGAGGGCCAGCAGCGCCGTGCCGCCCCCTCGAGAGCTGCACCGGCGCAACCGGGCGCGAGACGCCGTCGGGCCTGCTCCCCCCGGGAGGGCAGCAGGCCCGACGACGACCAGGCGATCAGGCGATCAGTGCGTCAGCCGCACGTGACCGCCGGGTAGGCGACCTCGTAGGTCTCGGTCAGCTGACCGCCCTTCGAGGTCGAGGCCACGACCTCGACCGTGCCGGCCGGGATCGACGTCGCACGCGTGTTGAACGACTGCGCCGCGATCTTGCCGGCCTTCAGGTTCGGGAACGTCTTGCTCCCGTACGCGGTCGTGTAGGCCACGTCGATCGGGCCCGACTCGCCGTTCACACCCTTGACCGCCAGGTGCACCCGACCGCCCACGCACTGGCCCTTGGCCGAGAGGTCGGTCATGACGACGTCGGGCACGTCCACGCCCTCGACCGTGAGCGCCAGGCGCGTGACCGTCCCGCTCGGGGCCGCGACGACGTACAGGCCGTACTCGCCGCCCGCCGTCTCCGCCGGGACCGTCACCCCGAGGCTCGCGGCCCCGTTCGTGACCGTGCCCGTCGCCACGGCCGTGCCCGGGTTCGCCGGGTCGAACGCCGTGCCCGCCGGCACGAGGTACGCCGAGACCCCCGTGTTGGCCGGGCTGCCGAGAGACGTCAGGTTCAGGCGGGAGACCGTCGCCGTGACGGACTCGCCCGCGATGACCGTGCCCAGGCCGTCCGCGACCACGCCGCGACGGGCGAAGTCAGGGGCGAGGTCCGGGTGGGCCTGCAGGTAGGAGATCCACGCGTCACGGTCGATCAGACCCGAGTCGCGCGCGTCCGTGCCCTGCGAGAAGACCCGGAAGTTGTCACCACCCGTCGCGAGGAACGAGAACGTCGCGACCCGGTAGACCTTCGCCGGGTCGAGGGGCTCGCCGTTGACGAGGACCGACGTGATGTTGTCACCCGGGGTGGCGTTCACGTCCGCGGTCCTCGCGGTGTAGCTGACGTTGTCCGACAGACCCAGCGCCAGGTACGGGCGCGACGGGCGCGTGCCGTCCGCGTTGGTCTGCCACTGCTGCTCGAGCATCGTCTCGACCTGCGCGCCCGTGAGGGACACGGTCCACAGGTTGTTGACGAACGGCAGGACCGCGTTCGCCTCGGCGTACGTGATGACGCCGTCCGCACCGAAGTAGAGCTCGTTGCGGAGACCACCCGGGTTGACGACACCGATGTCGGCACCGCCACGGGCCGGGTCGGCCAGCGTGTCGCGCAGCGAGTTCGCGACGAGGTTGCCGAGCGTCGACTCCGACGCGCGGTCGTCACGCCCCGTGGACGGCAGCGGGCCGGAGCCCGTGTACTTCCCGTCCACGAACGAGCCGCCCAGGTAGGCGGTCGTGATGTCGGCCGTGACCGAGCCGACCGGCTGGGCGCCGATGACCTCGGCCTGCGCGAGCGCCGCGTCGACGATCGTCTTGACCTCCGCCACGCGGGGGTAGGTCGCGACGAGCTCGCCGGCAGGCGTCGTGGTGCGCTTGACGTTCTGCACCGAGTACTCGGTGACCAGGTCGGTCGCGGTGTCGAACGACAGGCTCACGTGCCCGATGTTCTCGCCGTAGCTGCCGGTCTGCAGGACAGGACGGGTCCGGTCGGTCCCGGGGATGGGTGCCTCCCACGCGTACTGCTTGTGGGTGTGGCCCGTGAAGATCGCCGAGACGCGGGCGTCCGTGTCGTTGACGATCTGCTCGAACGCGCCCTGGTGGGCGAGCTCCTGCTCGAGCGTGGAGCCGTCGGGCGTGCCCGCGCTCGCGCCCTCGTGGTAGAGCGCGACCAGGAGGTCGGCCTCACCGTTCGCGTCGTCGCCGTCGCGCAGCTGCGCGGCGACGCGGTTCACGGCCTCGACGGGGTCGCCGAAGTCGAGGTCCGCGACCCCGGACGGCGTCACGAGCGTCGGGGTCTCCTCGGTCACGGCGCCGATCACGCCGACCGTGACGCCGTCGACGTCGATCACCGCGTACTCCGGCAGGGCCGGGTTCGTGGTGCCCTTGGCGTAGACGTTGGCGCCCAGGTAGGACCAGTCGGCCGCGTCGCTGACGCGCCCGGTCAGGTCCGCGAAGCCCTTGTCGAACTCGTGGTTGCCCACCGCGGAGGCGGACAGGTCCAGGGCGTTGAGCACGTCGATCGTCGGCTGGTCGTCCTGCAGCGCCGACGCGAACAGCGACGCGCCGATGTTGTCGCCGACCGAGAGGAACGCGGTGCCCTCCGGGTTGGCGGCACGCAGCTGCTCGACGGTCCCGGCGAACGCGACCGTGTTCGCGTCGATCCGACCGTGGAAGTCGTTGATCGCGAGCAGGTCGATCTCCTTGACCCCACCCGGCTCCTCACCGCCCAGCTCGAGGCCGACGACGATCGGGTCGTGGTCGGACGAGCGGAACGCCGTGGTGTCGTACAGGTTCGACACGTTGTAGTTGTAGCGGCTGTACTCGTTCGCGATGGGCTCGACCGAGTTGATGTTCCAGATGTCGGTGTCCGTGACCGCAGCGGCGGCACCGGGCGAGGCCAGCACGTGGTCGAGCGAGCCGACGAGACCGTCGAACAGGTACGTCTCCTTGCCCGTCGTCGGGCCGAGGTCCACGTAGCCGGCGTCCGTGAGGACCTTGATCGGGTCCTCCTGGGCGTAGGCGTTGAAGTCGCCCGCGAGCAGCACCTTGTCCGTGCCCGCGGCCGTCGACACCTGGTCCGCGAACGCGGCGAGCGCCGTCGCCTGCTTGACGCGCGAGGCGTTCGAGGCGCCCTGCCCGTCGCCCTGGTCGGCGTCCGCCCCCGAGCCCGAGCCCTTGGACTTGAAGTGGTTCGCGATGACGACGAAGTCCGTCGAGGCGTCCGCGCCGGCGACCCGGAAGGTCTGGGCGAGCGGCTCACGGGCGTTGTCGAAGGCCGCGACGTCGTGGATGACCGAGGCCCCCACGGTCTCGACGGCCGCCGGACGGTAGATGAAGGCCGTCCGGATGACGTCCTCCGAGGCGGGCAGCGCGGCCGGGGAGGGCACGAACGCCCAGGTCCCGGCGCCGGCCGCGGCGTTGAGGCGGTCCGTGAGCGTCGAGAGCGCGGCGTCGCGGTTCTTGCCGAACACCTTCGAGTTCTCGATCTCCTGGATCGAGACCACGTCCGCGTCGAGAGCGTTGATCGCCGCGACGATCTTGGTCTCCTGGCGCTGCAGGTTCGCCGCGTTCGCGGCGCCGCGGGCGTCGCAGCCCGTGCGCACCGTGATCGGGTTGCCCTCGCGGTCCGTGTAGAACTGGCACCCGCTGAGCTGGTCGCCCGTCGTGGTGAAGTAGTTCAGGACGTTGAACGCGGCCACGGTCACGTCGCCACCCACGGCCTCCGGGGCTGCGGTGCGCGTGTCCGCGAACGTCGCGGGCTGGACCGCGGCCGCGTTGGCGGGGGTCAGCTCCGTGACGGGCTGGAAGTTCCAGCCGTCGAACCGGTAGTCGAGGACCACGGGCGAGGTGAACGTCGCGAGCGCCCCGACGCGCACCGGGGCGCCGCCGGTCAGGTACGGCAACGGCTTGGCCTTGTTGGCGGCGTTGTTGAAGTTCGTCGTCGCGCCGTCGTCGAGGTTGATCCGGCGGGCGTTCGCGTCGGCGACCGCGGCCGCGGCCTCCGCGCTGCCCGGGCGACCGACCGACGTCGGCTGGCGCAGCGGCTCGGTGCCGCTCGCCAGGACGACCGACCCGTAGTAGTTCGTGTCGTAGTTGTCGGCGACGACGTAGTCACCGGCGGGCTGGACCAGCATGCCCTCGAGCTTCTCGCGGTCCGCGGCGGTCGCGGGGTAGGCGACGTTCGCGGGCTTGGCGACCTCGGCCGGTTCCGTCAGGACCTTCCAGCCGGTCGCCGCAGGCGTGACCTGGGTCAGCCCGAAGTACTCCGAGACGACGCCCGTGACCTCGACGTGCTGGCCGACCTGCAGCGCGGACGCCGCGGCCTTCGAGTACACGAAGAGGCCGTCCGACGCGGTGTGCGTCGCGAGGTCCAGGTCTCCCCCCGACCCCGCGGTCTGGATGTAGAGGCCGTCGAAGCCGCCCGTGGGGTACGTGGCGGTCACGACGCCGCGCGTCGTGACGGTCTGGCCCACGAAGGGGCTCGCGTCGCCCGTGCCCTGGATCTCGGCGATGGTCCTGGCCGTGCCCGGCTCGGGGTCCGGGCCGGGACCCGAGCCGCCACCGCTGTTCTGGGGCGTGACCGTGGTGCTGACCGCGAAGTCCTTGGAGTTGTCGTCCGTGTCGCCGCCCGATGCGCGGTTGAGCGAGCTCGGCACGTTGTTGGCCGTGCCCGCAGGGGCCGCGGCGGTCTCGAACGTGTTGGACGTGCCGTAGCCCAGGAGGTCCACGACCTGCGGGTTCCCCACGACCGAGCCCGGCGTGAGCGTGATCGCCGAGGCAGACCTGACCAGCGCCAGCGTCCCGTTCTGCCCCTGCGGCGCGATGGTCCCCGTCGCGTCGGGCGTCGGGAGCGCGGCACCGTTGGCGCCGTTCGAGGCCCCCTGCACCAGGTAGTAGCCCCCGGCCTTGATGGTCCCCGTGAGCGGTACGACGCCGTTCGAGGCACCTGTGCCCGTCGCGGAGCGGTACTGGACGGACCAGCCCGTGAGGTCGATGTCGGTCGACGTCGGGTTGTACAGCTCGACGAACTTGTTGAGGTACGGGGCGTTGGCGCTGCCGCCGTTGAGGTAGGCCTCGTTGATGACGACGGACGACCCGTCGACCGCAGCAGATGCCGTCCCCGCGGCGACCGTGCTGAGCGCCGCCGTGGCGACGAGCGACGCCGACAGGGTGGCCGCGACCACGCCTCTCCTGCGTCGGGACTGATGGTGACTACCGATCACGCTGACTCCTTCGTGTCGTGGCCGGGTTCCCGGCGCGCCCGCCTCGGCGCGGGTGGCGCAGGTGCAGGCTCTGGAATCCAACAGCAGGCTGATGAACGCGTGGTGTCCGGCCGGTCTCCACCGGTCGAACGGCCACGTCCCCCCTGACGAACGGCTCCTGCGGCCGGGGTGCGCGACGTCGTCGTGCGCTGACCGGTCGGCGGGCACCGTCGCCCGTTCGCCTCGCACGCTATCTCACCCAGCGGACACCGCGAACTTTCCGGGGCGGCCCGGCCGGGCGAGGGTCCGGTCGACCCGCGGGTCGGCCGACCCGTTCACACGGCGTCACGATCGACCGGATCCTGAGAGGGGGATTGTCGCGCCCACGACGGCAGGGAAGCATGGCGGCCATGACCACTCGGAGCACGGCCCTCGGCAGGACGGCCGCGCGCGCCTGTCCCGCCCCGCACGCGGCCCGTGCCCGCGTGTGCTGTCGCCGCAGCTGTCGATAGCCCCACCCGCGCCCGACAGGTCGCCCGGCGCACCGCCCGGGCGCACCGCGACCCCGGCGCCGCTCCTCCCGCACGACCGTTCCCGTACGTCCCGCTGACGGCCCTCCGCCCGCGGTCCCTCGGTCGCGCCCGGCCACTCTCGCCGGGCCCCGCCACACCCCGCCACCTTCCTTGGAGTCCCCATGTCGACCTCCCGACGCCACCCCACGCTCCCCACCGCCGCCCGGCCGGCACTCCGCTCCGCCCAGGGGGCGCTCGGCGTCGCCCTCGCGGGAGCCCTCGCCCTGGCCCTGGCCGCGTGCTCGGCGACCGCCGACGCCGCGACCGACGACGCACCGTCGGCCGGGACGACGGTCCTGCGGCTCAAGGACCCGGGGAACAGCGGGGTCCTCGCGTACGCCAAGAAGAACGGCTCGTTGGACGACGCGCTCGCCGAGGTCGGGGCGAGCGTCGAGTGGGGCGGCTCGTACGCCTCGTTCACCGCGACGATCGACGCGCTCAACGCGGGCTCGGTGAACCTCCTCGAGGGGGCGGTCTCGCCCGCGGTCGGCTACCTGTCGACCAACGAGGGCCTGCGGATCTTCTCGGTCGTCGACACCGAGGACGCACCGCAGGCGCCGGTCGAGGACGGGCTGGTCGTCCCGCCGGGCAGCGACGTCACGTCGATCGAGCAGCTCGTCGGCAAGAAGGTCGCGGTCAACAAGGCGGGCCGCGGCGAGTACCTGCTGCTGCTCGCCCTGGAGCAGGCAGGACTGCCGGCGGACGCCGTCGAGCGGGTCTACCTCAACCCGCAGGACGCAGCGGCCGCGTTCTCGACGGGCAAGGTCGACGCCTGGTGGGCGATCGTCCGGGGGTACCCGGAGGCCGTGGCCGCCGGGGCCACGACGCTCGTCTCGTCCGAGGACGTGGGCGACCAGGACCTCGGGATCTGGGCTGCGAGCCAGGAGCTCGTCGACGAGAACCCCGAGGCCCTCGAGGCGTTCCT
The DNA here is from genome assembly GCF_059651515.1 of Oerskovia sp. 140933. NCBI lineage: Bacteria > Bacillati > Actinomycetota > Actinomycetes > Micrococcales > Cellulomonadaceae > Oerskovia > Oerskovia sp. 140933. The sequence goes on along the minus strand of NZ_JAMXIO010000030.1, from coordinate 47,596 downwards.
GGGCGTGGTCCAGGACCTGACCGAGCAGTCGCACGAGGATCCCGAGGAGTTCCAGAACGTCTTCCTCGACCAGGGACCGACCGCGGTCGACGGCGAGCGCCTCGAGCGTGACCTCCTGACGACGCGCTACGCGAACGTCCCTCGGGCGGTCGAGGAGTCGGACGTCGCGACGGTGCAGGCGGTCGCCGACTTCTTCCTCGAGCACGCGATCATCTCGCAGCCGGTCGTGGCCGAGGACGCGGTCCTCCTCCTGCCGGGGTCCGGCTCGTGACGAGCCAGGTCGTCGGGGGTGCGCGCGGTGCGCGGCAGGCCGCGTCGTCCGGACCGGTCGTGACCGCCCTCCGGCCCGACGACGTCGCGACCGCCGCGTCGACGGGTTCCCCCGGGCAGGGGCACGCGGAGCCCGCGAGGCTGGTCGCGCCACGGTTCCTCGGCGGCCGGCGGAACGGCCGGTGGCTCTCGGTCGCGGTGCGCCTCGGGGTCCCGCTGGCCCTGCTGGGCGCGTGGTCGTGGGGCTCGGCGTCGGGCGCCCTCGCGCCCGAGGTGCTCGCACCGCCCGCCTCCGTCCTGACCGCCCTCGAGGAGCTCGTCGCGACGGGGCAGCTCGGCGACTTCCTCGCGGCCTCGGCACGCCGTGCAGGGCTCGGTGTGCTGATCGGCGGCGGTCTGGGAGTCTTCTTCGGCTTCGTCTCGGGGCTGTCGCGCCTCGGGGAGGACCTCGTGGACCCGACCGCACAGATGCTCCGGGCCGTCCCGTTCCTGGCCCTGGTCCCGCTGTTCATCTCGTGGTTCGGGGTCGACGAGAGCTTCAAGGTCGCGCTCATCGCGGTGTCCGCTGCCGGTCCCATGTACGCGTACACGTACCTGGGGGTCCGTGGGGTCGACCGTCGGACGGTCGAGGCCGCCCGGTCGTTCGGGCTCTCGGGTCTTCGCCTGTCGGCGGGCGTGATCCTCCCCGAGGCCCTGCCCAACCTCCTCATGGCGCTGCGGATCACGCCCTCGGTCAGCCTCACGGGCCTCATCGCGGCCGAGCAGCTCGGCACGACCGAGGGCATCGGGTACCTCGTGACGCTCGCGCAGCAGTACTTCCGCCCCGACTACATGGTTCTGTGCATCGTGCTGTACGCGGTGCTCGGCGTGCTCATCGACCTCGCCGTCAGGATCCTGGAGCGCCTCGCGATGCCGTGGCGCTCCACGGTGGTGGCCCGGTGACCGCCGACGTGCGCGCACCCCTGGGAGCGGACGGCGAACTCGCCGCCCACGGCTCCGCGGTACGGATCCGCGGCCTGCGCAAGACCTTCGACCTCGGTTCGCCACGGGCCAAGACCGTGCTCGACGGCGTCGACCTGACGATCCGCAGCGGGGAGTTCGTGACCCTGCTCGGGCCGAGCGGCACGGGCAAGACGACCCTCCTGCGCATCCTCGCCGGGCTCGAACGACCCGACGCGGGGACCGTGCTCGCGCCCGAGAAGCGCACGACCGTGTACCAGGAGCCGCGCCTCGTCAGCGCGCGGCGGGTCCTGAGCAACGTCACGATCGGCCAACGCCCCGGCCGTGCCACGCGGGCGCTCGGCCTGCGCGCGCTCGACGAGGTCGGGCTCGCGGTCAAGGCACGCGCCTGGCCCGCGACGCTCTCGGGCGGCGAGGCCCAGCGGGTCGCCCTCGCCCGCGCCCTCGTCCGGGAGCCGGACCTCCTGCTGCTCGACGAGCCGTTCGCCGCGCTCGACGCGTTGACCCGTGTGCGCATGCAGGACCTCGTGGCGCGCCTCGTCGTGCGGCACCGCCCGGCGGTCCTGCTCGTCACGCACGACGTCGACGAGGCCATCCGCCTCTCCGACCGGGTGCTCCTGCTGCGCGAGGGACGCCTGGCCGTCGACGTCACGATCGACGTCCCCGGCGCCCGGGAGCGCGACGACCCGCGGATCCTCGCCCACCGGCGTCACCTGCTGCGCGAGCTGGGCCTCGACGAGCCCGTGCCGCATCCGGGGCCCGCCGCCCCCACCGTCTCCCCCGACCCGTCGTCCGAACAGGAACCCGCATGAGTACCGAGACCACCACCAGCCTCGCTGCCCCGGAGGCCGCCGCCGCGGCCCTCGACCGCATCTGGTACACCCGCTGCCCCGTCCCGACCGCGAGCGGGCTCGCCCACAACCTCGGGTGGCTCACCGAGGAGTTCGCGACCGACGGGCTCGACGTGGGCGTCCTCCAGGACGCCCCACCGGAGATCGCCCGGCACCACTTCGACCACGACCTCGTGGGCCTGTTCCGCGAGGGCGGCAACGTGCCCGCGATCGTGGCGCGATCGCAGGGCGCCCCGACCCGGCTGATCGGCCTCACCTGGATCGACGAGTGGCAGTCGATCCTCGTCCGGCCCGGCTCGGGGATCTCCTCCCCCGCGGACCTTGCCGGCAGACGGCTCGCCCTGCCGCGGTGGGCCCCGACGCGGGCAGAGAGCTTCCCGCGGGCCATGGCGCTGCACGGCTTCAAGAACGTCCTCGCCGCCGCGGACCTGACCCTCGACGACGTGACGCTCGTCGACGTCTCGACGCCCGACGGTTCGGTCGGCGCCCGCGAGCCCTCGGCGTCCCGCACCGGTTCCGCGGGCGCGTTCGCCGGTCTCGAACGGCTCGCGGCCGGTGACGTCGACGCGGTCTACGTCAAGGGCGCCCAGTCGGCCGAGCGGGCGACCGAGCTCGGCCTGACCGTCGGGATCGCGCTCGACGACCTGCCCGACGCCCGGCTGCGCGTGAACAACGGGACGCCTCGCCCGATCACGGTCCACGAGGACCTGCTGCGCGAGCGCCCCGACGTCGTGACCTGCTTCCTCGTGCGCACGCTGCGCGCCGCCGACTGGGCCGCGACCCACCTCGACGAGGTGCGCGAGATCCTCGGCCGGGAGACCCGGTCGGGCGCCGACGGGGTGCGCACCGCCTACCGCGAGGGGTTCCACACGTCCCTGCACCCGGACCTCGGACCCGCCCGGATCGACCTCCTCGACCGGCAGAAGACGTTCCTGCGGACCTACGGCTTCGCGGACGCGGACTTCGACGTCGAGGCGTGGGCTGCGCACGAACCCCTAGACCGGGCACGCCAGGTCGTCGAGGAGGAGCACGCATGAGCCGCCTCGAGCTCCACACGGTCCTGCCCGTGTCCACGAACGACCCGGACGGGTTCAGCCGCGGGTCCTGGGCACCGGTCGCGTCACCCGACGGCCCACGAGGCGCCCACCAGGTCCCCGGGTCCTCGCTGCACCGCGCCCAGCACGCCGCCCGGGCTGCCGAGGTCGCCGCGCTCGACGGCGTCGTCGTGCCCTTCGACCTGACCGGCGACGACGCCCTGGTCGTCGCGGCCGGGGCCCTGCGCGCGAGCCGCTGGCAACGGGTCGTCGCGGAGATCCACCCCGCGCAGGCGACCCCCGTCTACGCGGCCAAGGTCAGCGCGTCGCTGCAGCGCTTCTCCCACGAGAGGTTCGGGTGGTCGCTCGTGACCGAGACCGACGAGCCCACGGCCCGCGCCGTCGGCGACCGCGTCGAGCCCGGCGAACGACTCGACCGCGCCGACGAGTTCCTGACCGTCGCCCGCGGCGTCTGGGAGTCGGAGGACTACTCGTTCGAGGGCCGCTACTACGAGGTGCTGCACGGCGGCTTCTCCCGCCCGCTCGCGGGCCGAGGATTCCCCCTCGTCGTCCTGCGGGGGCGCACCGACAGCGCGCTCGCACTGTCCGCGAAGCACGCCGACGTCCACGTCGTCGACCTGAGCAGCACCCCGGTCGACGCCCACCAGGCCACCCTCGCCGACGTCGGCGAGCGCCTCGCCGGGCGCGCCGACGAGCACGGCAGACGTCCGCGGCTCGGGGTGCGCGTCCCCGTGGTCACCCGCGAGGACGTCGCCGAGGCGACCGAGGCGGCAGCGCGGTCGCTCGCCCCGGTGGGCGCCGTCGTCGGGAACCCCCACGCCGTCGCCGCCGCCCTCGCGGCCTACCGCGCCGGCGGGGTGAGCCACGTCGAGCTCGACCTGCGCCCCGCGGTCGAGGAGACCTACCGCTTCGGGGAGCGCGTCCTGCCCCACGTCCACGAGAGGGCCACGACCCATGCCTGAGACCACCTCCCCCGAGCCCGTCGACGTCTACTGGCGCATCTCCATGCACGGCGACCAGCCGAGCCTGCGCGCCTGGCAGGACACCCGCGGCGACTGGGTGCCCACGGCCCCCGGCAGCATCACGCCCGCGGTGCGCGACGGCGCCGACGACGGCTACACCTACCTCGACCACATGCTCGACGTCGCACGGGCAGCGGAGGCGTCCGGCTTCACGGGCGCCCTCCTGCCCAACTTCCCCAGCACCGACGACCCGTGGGCCACCGCCGCCGCGCTCGCGGCCGAGACCAGCACGTTCAAGTTCATGGTCGCGTTCCAGCCCGGGTTCCTGCACCCCGTCTCCGCGGCCCGGCTGTCCGCCAGCCTGCAGCGCGCCACGGGCGGACGCCTCGTGTACAACGTCATCACGGGCGGCGGAGGACCCGCACAGCTGTGGTGGGGCGACAAGGTCGAGCACGACGACCGGTACGCCAGGACCGCGGAGTTCCTCGACACCCTGCAGGGCCTGTGGTCGGCGAGCGCCGAAGGCCGGACCTACTCGGCCCACGGTCGCTTCTACGACGTCGAGGACGCGATCCTGCCACCCGCCCTCGCGGCGCAGCCCGTGCCGGAGATCTACTTCTCCGGGTCCTCGGCCGCCGCGATCGACGCGGCCGGGCGGCACGCCGACCACTACCTGTCGTGGCTCGAGCCGTTCGACGGGCTCCGGGAGAAGTTCGCGGCCGTCCGCGCGCACAGCGCCGCGTCGGGACGCACCCCGAGGTTCGCCGTCCGCGTCGACGTGGTCGCGCGGGAGACCGAGGCCGAGGCCTGGCGCGAGATCGAGGAGGGCTGGCGGAACGTCGACGTCGCGTCCGCGCTCGCCCGGTACGGGCCCGGCGACTCGGTGGGCGCCGCCCGCGGACAGGCGTACGTCGACGCCCTGCCCGGCGGGACCGGCACCTTCCGGGACCTCGAGGCCGAACCCAACGTCTGGGGCGGTTTCCACCTCCTGCGCGCCGGACCGGCGTTCGGCCTCGTGGGCAGCTACGACCAGGTCGCCGCGCGCCTCGACGACCTCCTCGACCTGGGGGTCGACTCGTTCGTCCTGGCTGCGCCGCCGCACCTCGAGGAGGCCTACCGCGTCGGCGAGAACGTCCTGCCCCGGCTCACGCGACGCACGCCGTCGGGGTTCCGTCGCCCGGCTCCTGCGGCCGCGGCCCGGCCCTGACCCTGCACGTCCGCCCGCTCCTGCTACCTCGTCCGCCCTCTCCCGCCTCACCCACGAAAGGCACGACCATGACCTCGAGCCCACGCATCGGCTTCTTCCCGCACAACAACTCGCTGTTCGTCCTGCGCCACCGCGGGATCGTCGAGCGCACCTACCCGGACGTCACGTGGGTCGACCTGCGCGACCTGCCCCAGGGGGAGCGCGTGGACGTCCACACCGCCCTGCCGACCGTCCACTCCGACCACCTCTTCACGCCCGAGGGCTACGACGTGATCGGCACGGGCTTCACGCCCCCCGTCACGGGCCTCGCGGCCGGGCACGACCTGGTGTACCTCGGCGTCTCCGGTCCCCGGGTCGAGAACGGTCGGCTCGTGGTCCGCGCCGACTCCGACATCCGGACGGTCGGCGACCTGCGGGGCAGGCGCGTCGGGATCGGCCACGGCTCGTGGCAGACGACGCTGCTGCTGCTCGCCCTCGACGCCGAGGGGCTGACCTGGGCCGACGTCGTCCCCGTGGACACCAACGGCGAGTCCGGGGCCCAGGGGCTCGCGGACGGGTCGCTCGACGCCTGGACCGGCTCCTACCCCGAGCTCGAGTCGGTCGAGGAGACCCCGGGCGTCCGCACGCTCGTCGAGACCGACGGGCTCTTCTCCCACCCGTCGCTGTGGTTCACGTCGCGGGCCTGGGCCGAGGCGAACCCGGAGGCGCTCGCGACGGTCGTCGAGGCTCTCCAGGAGTCCGACGCCTGGATCACCGCGAACCCCCGCGAGGCCGCGGCGATCTTCGTCGAGGACGCCGCACGTCGTGCCGGCACGGGCGAGACCTCTCCCGGGGCGCTCGACGCGTGGGAGCACGCACTGCGTGGGCGCCCCTTCGGCGTCGGTCCCGTGACCGAGGAGTTCCTCGACGAGCAGCAGAAGGCGGCCGACCTGCTGCACCGCAACGGCCTGCTGCCGCGCACCGTCGACGTGCGCGCAGCCGTGGTCCCTGAGATCACCGCGCTCGTGGCGGCGTCGGCCGCACGAGCCGGGGTGCGCGTCACGGGCACGGTCCCGGGGGTCGAGGCCCCGGCACGCGTCTGACACCCCCGCGGGGCGGCAGGCCGGTCGACGGCCGCCGCCCCGTGCGGCCCGGCCCCGGGCCGGGTGCCGCAGGGGGCCTACCGGTCGCGGCGGCGCGCGGCCTGCAACGGCAGCAGGTCCGAGATGTCGGACCGCTCGCCCGAGGCGCTGATGCGACCGTCGGCCACGGCCTCGGCCCAGTCGACCGCCCCCGTGACGAGGCCGAGCCACGTCTCCGGGTCCGTCTCGACGACGTTGGGCGGGGTACCGCGCGTGTGCCGAGGCCCCTCGACCGCCTGGACCGCGCCGAACGGGGGCACCCGGACCTCCACGGCGTGGCCCGGTGCGACCTCGGCCAGCTCCTCGAGCGTGAAACGGACGGCGGTCGTGACCTGGGGACGGTCGGCGGCACCGTCCTGCCAGGCGGCCAGGGCGGTGCGGCCCACGGCCGGGTCGGTGCGGCGGCGAGGAGGCATGGGGCCATCCTCCCGCGTCCGCCACCCGGTGCACGACGACGCCGCGGCCCTCCCGCGACGATGCCCCCGGCGAAGTGGTCAGGCGAGCTCGAACCCGACCCGACGACGCTCGATCGACGCCTCGCGCAGGCGCACCCGGACCGCCTCGCCCAACGGCAGCCCGACCCCCTCGACGCCCGCCCGGACCGCCGGGTCCGCGATCACGACCTGGCCGCGGACCACCTCCTGCACCTCCGGCCCCGGCAGGGCGCCCCCGGCGTCCTTCGCCGCGAGGCCCGCCTCCTTCGCCGCACGGTCGGCCTCCTTCGCCGCGCGCCGGCGGCGCTCCTCGTCGTTCTCGACGTCGACCACCACGCCGTCGAACACGTCCCCGACCCGGCCCGCGAGCAGCGCGGCCTCCACGACGTCGACGCTCGCCCGCTCGTACGACCCGGCGCGCTGACCCGTCCGCGCCATGGTCCGCGGCAGTCCGGGCAGGGCGTCACGCACCCAGGCGGGCACCTCGTCCCCCGCGCACAGGGCGAGGCAGATCTCGGTCCCGTAGCGGTCGACCAGGCGTCGCAGCGGTGCGGTCACGTGCGCGTACTCGGCGGCGATCGCGGCGTGCGCGACGTCGTCGGGCACGCCCGCCGGCTGCCCTGTGCCGCCGAACGGCGCGTACGACGCCCCCCGGAACAGCGACGTCGCCTCGTTGAGGAAGGCCGCGTGCCGCGAGGTCGCCGAGTCGAGCGTCGCGAGCAGCTCGCCGTACGACACGTCCTGCGGCCAGTCGATGCCGAGCGCGCCCGCCGTACGACGCAGGCGTGCCAGGTCGCGCGGGTCCGCGGCCGGCAGCGTGCGGAAGATCCCGACGCCGCCCGACCGCATGATCCGCGCCGCCGCGATCCCCGTGAGCAGGGACACCTGGGCGTTCCAGCCCTCGACCGGGAGGGTCGAGCGGAACTCGAGCCCGAACGAACCGTCCTCGTGCGCGACGACGTCCTGCTCGGGCACGTTCAGCGACACGCCGCCGCGGGCGCGCTCGCGCTCCTCCCGCAGCAGCCCGACCTCGCGCAGCAGGTCGAGCATCTCGCCCGCCTCCCCCGCGTCGAGCCGCGCCTGGACCTGCTCGTACGTCAGGCGGGCCGTGCTGCGCACGCGCGCACGGGCGACCCGGGCGCGGGTGATCTCACCGGTCTGGTCGAGGTCCACGTGCCAGACGGCGGCGGCCCGGTCCACGTCCGGCAGGAGGCTCGCGGCGGCCTCGGACAGCACCGCGGGATGCAGGGGCGTGCGCACGTCCGGGCCGTAGAGCGTCATGCCCCGCTCGTTGACCTCGGTGTCGAGCGCCCCGCCCGGTGCCACGAACTCCGCGAGGTCCGCGATCGCGTACCGCACGAGGTAGCCGCCGGCTGTGCGCTCCAGGTGGACCGCCTGGTCGAGGTCCATCGAACCAGGCGGGTCGATCGTCACGAACGGCAGGTCACGCAGGTCCTCGCGCCCGTCCGTGACGTCCCGCCGCGCGGCCTCCGCGGCCTCCTCGAGGACTGGCCGCGGGAACTCCGCGGGAATCTCCATCTCGTCCCGCAGCGCGGTGAGCGCGGTCAGGACGGGGTCGATCGCCGGGGCGACCGGGGCAACGGTGGGCGCGACGCGCAGGTTCCGGGTGGGCACGACCCGACTCTAGGGCGTGCCTGCGTCCGCCGGCGGCGTGGCGGCGTCCGGCCGCACACGTTCCCCTGGCGCACGAGTGACGGCCCCAGGTCGTGGACCCGGGGCCGTCACTCGTCCGTCGGTCGCCTGCTCGCGCCGACACCGCCTGGCGTGGCCGCCCTAGAGGCCGGCCGTGCCGAAGCGGTCACGCACCCCGACGGCCTCCCCCGAGGCGGCCGACGTGGATGCGAGCTCTGAGCGCACCTCGTCGCGCAGCTTGCCCTGGTTCCTGGGGTCAGGCGCGGCAGACAGGAGGAGCTTGGTGTACTCGTGCTGCGGGTTCAGGATGACGTCGTCCGCCGGTCCCCGCTCCACGATGTTGCCACGGAACATCACGATGATCTCGTCGGAGAAGTGACGCGCCGTCGCGAGGTCGTGCGTGATGTACAGGACCCCCAGGTTCTCCTCGCGCTGGAGACGCGCGAGCAGGTTGAGCACACCGAGCCGGATCGAGACGTCGAGCATCGAGACGGGCTCGTCCGCGATGAGGAAGCGGGCTCCCGGAGCGAGCGCACGGGCGATCGCGACCCGCTGCCGCTGACCCCCCGACATCTCGTGCGGTCGCTTCTCGGCGAAGATCGCCGCAGGCGTCAGGTTGACGCGTGTGAGGAGCTCCTCGACCGCCCGGTCGAGCTCCGCGTTGGTCTTCGCCCGCCCGTGGATCCGGAGCGGACGCTCCAGGTGGTGGCGGATCGAGTGGAACGGGTTGAGTGAGGCGAACGGGTCCTGGAAGACCATCTGGACGTTGTGCCGGTACTTCGCGAGCGCGCGGCCGCGGTGGGCGCTCGGGGTGCCGTCGATCAGGATCTCTCCCGACGAGGGCGTCTCGAGCTTGGCGATCATGCGCGCCACCGTGGACTTGCCGGACCCGGACTCGCCGACGATCGCGATCGTCTTGCCGGGCTCGAGCGTGAACGAGACGTCGTTCACGGCCCGGAGCCGCGACCTCTTGAGCCCGTTGCGGATCGTGAAGTCCTTGGTCACGTTGCGGACCTCGAGCGTGCCCATCAGGCCACCCCTCCCGTGTTGTCTCCCGAGTCCTCGCCGGACCGGACGAACGCCCCGCGTTCCCCCGTCAGGCTGGGGAACGATGCCAGGAGCTTGCGCGTGTACTCGTGCGCAGGTGCGCGGTAGATCTCCTCGGAGGTGTTCAGCTCGACGATCTCGCCCTGGAGCATCACCGCGATGCGGTCGCTGATCTCCAGGAGCATGGGCAGGTCGTGCGTGATGAAGACGACCGCGAAACCGAACTGCTCACGCAGGCGCATGATCTCGCGGAGGATCCCGCGCTGGACGACCACGTCGAGAGCGGTCGTGGGCTCGTCCATGATCATGACCTGCGGGTTCAGCGCGAGGGCCATGGCGATCATGACGCGCTGGCGCATGCCGCCCGAGAGCTCGTGGGCATAGCTGTTCAGACGGTTCGGGTCCACGCCGACCAGCTCGAGGAGTTCGCGGCTGCGGTCGAGCTTGTCCTTCTTGGACATCCCCGGACGGTGGGTGTCGAAGACGTCGAAGAGCTGGGACCTGATGCTGATGACCGGGTTCAGGGAGTTCATCGCCCCCTGGAAGACCATGGAGACCTTGTCCCAGCGGAACGCGCGGAGCGCGTCCCCCGACAGGGCTGCCACGTCGATGTCGTGACCGTCCTTGTCGTGCAGCACGATCTCGCCGCTCGTGCGGAGCGCGGGCGGCTTGAGGAGCTGGTTGAGGCCGTACGCCAGCGTCGTCTTGCCGCACCCCGACTCTCCGGCAAGACCGAGGATCTCGCCGCGGTGCAGCGTCAGGGAGACGTCCTTGACGGCCCGGACCACGGGGCTGACCTGGTACTCGATCGAGACGTTGCGTGCCGTCAGGACGGGGATCGCGTCGGGCGCTGCCCCTGCGTCCCCGGCGGGCTTCGCGGTCAGGGTCGGCGTGCTCATGCTTCCACCTTCTCGTCGTGGCGGGCCGAGACCTCGACCTGCGGGCGCTTCGCCGACGGGGCTGCCCCACCCTTCCCACGCTGCTTCTGTGCGCGCCGGACGTTCTTCACGGCCGCGGGGGCCGTCCGGAGCTTGGGGTTGATGATCTCGTCGATGCTGAAGTTGATGAGCGCGAGGCCGCAGCCGAACAGGGCGATCAGGAGGCCCGGCGGCACGAACCACCACCACCGTCCGTAGGCCATCGCGTTCTGGGTGCTGGCCTCGTTGAGGATCGTGCCCCACGTGACCGACCCCGAGGGGCCCAGGCCCAGGTAGGAGAGCCCGGCCTCGCTCAGGATCGCGAGGATCACCGCGCCGAGGAAGTTGGCCGCGAGCAGCGGGAGCAGGTTCGGCAGGATCTCGACGAGGATGATGCGGGGGGCCTTCTCGCCCGCGACCTTCGCTGCGTAGACGTAGTCACGGCTGCGCAGCGACCGAGCCTGCGCGCGGAGCACGATCGCTGCGCCGGCCCACCCCGTGATTCCGAGGATCAGGGCGATGAGCAGGAGCGAGCGGGACTCGAGGTAGGCCGAGATCACGATGATCAGCGGCAGGCCCGGGATCACCAGCATGATGTTCGTGATGAACGAGAGGATCTCGTTGGTCCAGCCGCCCACGTAGCCGGCGATGATGCCGAACGCCAGGGACAGGACCATCGCGATGACGCCGGCGAGGAGGCCGACGGTCAGCGACCCCATGCCACCGTGCGCGACCTGGGCGAAGATGTCCGCGCCGATGTTGTTGGTGCCGAGCCAGTGCTCGGAGCTCGGCGGGAGGTACTGCACGTTCTTGGTCGAGGTCGGGCTCTGGCTGAAGAGCGGTGCCACGACCGAGAAGAGGATGATGCCGAGCGTCAGGACGAGCCCGACGACCAGCTTGCCGGAGCGACGAGGGAGCATGGCCCGCAGGCCGCGCTTGGGCGCTGCGCTCGTCTGGACGGGCTCACCGGCGACGACCGACTCGGGCGAGGCGATCGGGACGTCCGGCACGAGCCCACGCGTGTCGTTCTGAGGAGGCAGGCCGTCGACCACGACCGATGAGGCCGGGGCGGCGTCCGCTGCCGGGGTGACGGTCTCGGCGTCACGGATGTCGTCAGCCATTGTTGCGCGTCCTCGGGTCGATGATGCCGTTGATCAGGTCCATCAGGAAGTTCGCGGCGAGCACCACGACGGTGATCACCAGGAACGCTCCCTGCATGAGGGCGTAGTCCTTGGCCTGGACCGCCGTGAAGAGGAGCTTGCCGATCCCTGGGTAGCTGAACGCCTGCTCCATGACCACGGACCCTGCGACGACGAAGCCCAGCGCGATACCGAAACCGGTGACCGAGGGCAGGACCGCGTTGCGGGTCGCGTACGTGGTGGCGACGCGCAGGGGGCGCAGCCCCTTGGCCTCGGCCGTGGTGACGTAGTCCTCGGCGAGGGTGGACACCATCATGTTGCGCATCCCGAGGAGCCAGCCGCCCATCGCGGACAGGACGATCGTGATGGCGGGCAGCGTGCCGTGGTAGATCACGCTGCCGATGAACTCCCACGACCACTCGGGGCCGTTGTCGAACATGAAGATGTCGTAGCCGCCGACGATCGGGAACCAGCCCAGCGACACCGAGAACACCGAGATGAGGACCAGGGCGAGCCAGAAGTAGGGCACCGCCTGGAGGAAGGTCGACGCGGGGATGATGTGGTCGACCCAGGTCCCGCGCTTCCAGCCGACCCAGGCGCCGCCTCCGACGCCCAGGAGGAAGGCGATGATCGTCGCCAGCCCGACGAGGCCCACCGTCCAGGGGAGGGCCTCGCCGAGCAGCTGGTCGACGGTGGCCGGGAAGTAGACCACCGAGGTACCGAAGTCACCCTTGAAGAGGTTCCCCCAGTAGGCGAGGTACTGGTCCCAGAGCGACGCGTCGTCACTGCCGAAGAGGAGATCGATGCTGTTGAGCATCCCAGGGGTCAGTTCGCCATTCCTCCGCAGAAGCGTATCGATGTAGATCTGCTTCGGGTCGCCGGGTATGGCCCGGGGAAGAATGAAGTTGAGTGAGACGGCGGCCCAGAGGGTGACCACGTAGAACGTGATCCGCCGTGCGAAATACCTCATGCGATTGACTCCTCGTTGCTCCGAGCTCCTCTTCGGCAGTCCGACATCAGCTGTTGGACTCGAGCTGCGAGAGGATGACGCCGTTGCTGATGGTGGCCCACGACGGCGGGAACGCGTACATGTCACCCTCGGCAGGCCAACCCGTGTAGTCCTTCGTGTTGACGAACGACATGGTGGGGTTCACGACCAGCGCGATGTAGGGGAGGTCGCGGACGATCTCCTTCTGGACCGTGGCGTACGCCTCCTTCTTGGTCTCCTCGTCGTTCGTCGCAGCGGCCGCGGCGACCGCGTCGTCGACGAGCGGGTTGGAGTAGCGCGGGAAGTTGAAGCGACCGGCCTCGATCGTCTCGCCCACCGGCGTCGTGTACTCGGTCGTGAGCCACTGGCGGTAGATCGCGAACGGGTCGTCGAGCGAGGTGCCCGTGATACCGCTGATCATCATCTGGTAGTTGCCGGCCGTACGGGCGTCGGACATCTCCTGCTGCGTGATCTTCACGTGGTTGATCTGGATGCCCGCGTCGATGCCCTGCTGGGCGATCAGGTCGCCGGCTGCGTTGTGGTCGCTCCAGCCCTCGACGGAGATGAGCTCGATGACGAGCTTCTGGCCGCCCTTCTCGTAGATGCCGTCCGCACCCTTGGCGTAGCCGGCGGCCGTGAGGACCTTGTCGGCCTCCGCGACGTTGGCCTCCTGCGGGCTCTCCTTCTCGATCTCGTCCGAGATCCAGCGGTCGTCACGACCGAGGAGCGCGAGCGAGGGCGATGCCACGGCCGCGTGGCCGGAGAACGCCTTCTCGTTGATCTCACCGCGGTCGAGGAGCAGGTTGACCGCCTCGCGGACCGCGAGGTCCGTCTGGGGTCCCACGCAGCCGAGCGCGGCGTTCATGCAGGACATGATCGTCGTGGGGTCCTGCGGGTTGTTGAGGAGGGAGAGCTGGCCCTTGTCCGTGATGGGACCGGGGTCGGCGACGAACATCGTCGTCCAGTCGATCTTGCCCGTGGCGAGGAGGTCCTGGGCGCTCTGGTTCTTGTCGAGAGCCAGGTAGCGGACCTTCTTGAGCTTGGGCGCGCCGCCCCAGTAGTCCTCGTTGGCCACGACGGTGTAGGTCGCGTTCGAGATGGTGTCGAGGACGTAGGGTCCGGTGCCGACCGGCTCGTCGTTGGTGAACGTGATCTTGTCGGCGACGTCCTTGTAGATGTGCTCGGGCACCATGAGCGTCGTGCCGAGGATCTGCACCGCGGTCGTGAACTGCGCGCCGTTGAACGTCAGCTTGACCGTGGACTCGTCGACCTTCTCGGCCGTGTTGAGGTAGTCACGCTTGGCGGTCTCGTTGGTGAACGAGAAGATGACGTCCTCGACCGTGAAGGGCTCGCCGTCGGTCCACTTGACGCCCTCGCGGATCTTGATCGTGAGCTCGGTGCCGTCCTCGGACCACTCGGAGGACTCGCCCAGGCGGGGCGACGGGTCGCCGGCCTCTGCCCGGTTGTAGAAGAAGAGCGGCTCGTAGATCGCACCGTTGGTCACGTGCAGCGGGTTCGGCGCGTAGGGGTTGAAGTTCGCGACCATGGGGGTCTGCGTCCCGGCCCACACGTTGAGGACGCGGCTGCTCTCGCCACCGCCGCCCTCGTTCTTCTCGCCACCGGAGCTGGAGCAGCCGGCTGCGAACATCGTCACACCGGTCGCCAGGGCGACCACCGTGAGCAGGCGCTTGCGCGCCATGCTTCGAATCATCTTTGGTCCTCTCGAGTCGTCAACGCGTCGTCACGCTGATCAGCCGCTCGCCACCGTGCGAGCTCGTGGCAGGAACACTAACGAATCCCACCGAGCCTGCCGACCAATACGACAGGAAAGTTACCTAAATGAAATCTCGACGAGGCCGGACCTTCTGATAACCGCAGGATCCCGCCGATTTCGCCTGACCGCGCGGCGGGTCGTCGGTGCGCAGTGCACAACGCCGGGCGACCCTCGACGGCCGGTCGTGGGCCGACCGTGGCCTCACACGGCCGGCCGTCGAGGGCACCTCGCACCGGCAGGCGGACGGGTGGTCACGTCAGGACGCGTCCCCTCGCGGGGCGCCGCCGGCACGCGCAGGAGGCGCGGCCCGGTCAGCCGACGGCGCCCGCCGCGTCGACCGCGGCCCGCGCCGCACGGGCGACCTCCGGGTCCGTGACCTCGTAGCCGGCCCCTCCCCCGCCGCCGGGGCCGCCGTCGTCGGACAGCGTGCGCTTGGCCGAGAGGTGGACCGCGTCGACACCGGCAGCGACGAGGGCCTCGACGTCCTGCGGTCGCACACCGCCGCCCGCCTGGATCTGCACCCGACCGGCGGCGTGGGTCGCCATCGCGCGCAGGCGGTCGACGCCGTCGATGCTGCTCGGGGCACCGCCCGACGTGAGCACCCGGGTCACCCCCAGCGCCGCGAGCAGGTCGAGCGCTCCCGTGACGTCCTCGACGACGTCGATCGCGCGGTGGAACGTGACGTCGCGCCCGCCGGCGGCGGCGACGAGCGCACGCACCGCCTCCGCGTCCACCTGCCCGTCCGGGGTGAGCGCACCGATCACGACCCCGGCGGCGCCGGCCGCGACCACGGCCCGGACGTCCCGGACCTGCACGTCGATCTCGGCGGCGCTGAACACGAACCCGCCCGGTCGCGGCCGGATCAGGGGGTGGACCTCGAGCGATGCCGTGCCCACCTCGGCAGCCGCGCGCACCGCGGCCTCGACGAGCCCGATGCTCGGCGTCAGCCCACCCGTCGCCCCGAGCGCCGCGCACAGCTCGACCCGCTGGGCGCCGACCTCCGCCGCGACCCGCACGCCGTCGGTGTCCTGGACTGCGATCTCGAGCGCGACCTCGCGTGCCATGTGCTGCTGCTCCTTGCGTCGGGGGACGGCGCGCGCGTCACGCGCCCGCGGTCAGCGTAGACCCAGCGGTCCGGACGGAGGCCCCTCGCCACCCGGCGCCTCGCCACCGCGGCCCGACGGCGCCACGTGCGCGCCGTCGTCGGGCCACCGTCGAGCGCGCCGCGCGGGCGCCTGCCGGGTGCCCGTCCAGGCCGGGGGCCGTGCCGCCGCGGGGACGACGACGGGAGCGGCCCCTCCTCGCACCGTGAGGCCCGAGGAGGGGCCGCTCCCGTCGTTCCGCGGGGTCCGGCCCAGCGGGGTGGGTCAGATGACGCCCAGCGAGATCATGGCGTCGGCGACCTTGGTGAAGCCCGCGATGTTCGCGCCCAGGACGTAGTTGCCCGGCGTCCCGTACTCGTCGGCGGTCTCCTCGCAGCGCGCGTGGATGCCGGCCATGATGTGCGCGAGGCGCTCCTCGGTGTACTCGAACGTCCAGGCGTCGCGCGAGGCGTTCTGCTGCATCTCGAGGGCCGAGGTCGCGACGCCGCCGGCGTTCGCGGCCTTGCCGGGCGCGAACAGCACGCCGGCCTCCTGGAGGAGCGCGACGGCGCCCGGCGTCGTGGGCATGTTGGCGCCCTCCGCGACCGCGACGACGCCGTTGGCGACGAGCTGCTTGGCGTCCTGCTCGGTCAGCTCGTTCTGCGTGGCGCAGGGCAGGGCGACCGTCGCGGGGACGTCCCAGATGCTGCCTCCGGTCACGAGGCGTGCGCCGGGGCGGCGCGCGACGTAGTCGGCGACGCGCCCGCGCTCGACCTCCTTGACCTGGCGGAGCAGCTCGACGTCCACGCCGGCCTCGTCGACCACGTAGCCCGACGAGTCGGAGAACGACACGACGTTCGCACCGAGCTGCTGGGCCTTCTGGATCGCGTAGGTCGCGACGTTCCCGGAGCCGGACACGACGACGCGCTGGCCGTCGAAGCTCTGGCCCTTGGTGCGCAGCATGTGGTCGGCGAAGAAGACCGTGCCGTAGCCCGTGGCCTCGGTACGCACGAGCGACCCGCCCCAGCTGATGCCCTTGCCCGTGAGGACGCCGGACTCGTAGCGGTTCGTGATGCGCTTGTACTGGCCGAACAGGTAGCCGATCTCGCGGCCCCCGACCCCGATGTCGCCGGCCGGGACGTCCGTGTACTCGCCGATGTGGCGGTACAGCTCGGTCATGAACGACTGGCAGAAGCGCATGACCTCGCCGTCGGACCTGCCGCGCGGGTCGAAGTCCGAGCCGCCCTTGCCGCCGCCGATGGGCATGCCGGTGAGCGAGTTCTTGAAGATCTGCTCGAACCCGAGGAACTTGACGATCCCCAGGTACACCGAGGGGTGGAAACGGAGCCCGCCCTTGAAGGGGCCGAGGGCCGAGTTGAACTCGACGCGGAACCCACGGTTGATCTGCACGTGGTTGCGGTCGTCGACCCACGGGACGCGGAAGATGATCTGGCGCTCGGGCTCGCAGATGCGCTCGAGCACGGCGGCGTCGACGTACTGGGGGTTCTTCTTGAGCACCGGGCCGAGCGAGTCGAAGACCTCGCGCACGGCCTGGTGGAACTCGACCTCACCAGGGTTGCGAGCGAGGACCTCGTCGAAGACGGACTGCAGACGACTATCCATGGAGTGCTCCTCGGCAGGGCGGGTTCGTAACCGCACCAGGTTACGTAGGCGTAAACCCGGCCGTACTCCCGTCCCACTCTGGGAGACGCCAGGGTCACGACCTGGGACGTTGCGCTTGCCCGGGGCGACGGTCGCGAGGCCTCGACACGTGGCCCGCGACGCACGGGAACGGCCGACCGTGCAACACGCCCCGAAACCTTCGTCCACGTCCCGAGATTCTCGACCGATCCGGTGCAGAAGGCGTCGTGCAGGGCTATACCCGTCCCAGAGGTCACGAGCACCAGCGCCAAGCCCCGGCTCGCTGGTCAGCAACCCCTCCCACGACGGGGTGCTCCGGGAGATGACCCGGCCACGCCGGCACCGGCGCAGCAAGCGTTCCGCACGACGACAGCGAGGACACCATGACCCAGCACACCGCCCCGCCCCCTGTCGGGGCCGCCGACTCCCCCGCCCCGGGCCCCGCCCGCCCCGCGGTCGTCACCCTGGTCGGCAACCCCCGCCCGGCCTCCCGGACCCTGGCCGCGGCGCAGGCCGTCGCGGCTCGCGTGGCGGACGACCTCGGCCTGGCCCCGCGCGCCACGATCGACCTCGCGGACCTCGCGGCCGAGCTGCTCGCCCCGGCCCACCCCCGCGCCGACACCGCCCGCACCGTCGCCGCGAGCGCCTCCGTCCTGGTCGTCGCGACCCCCGTCTACAAGGGCTCGTACACGGGGCTGCTCAAGGCGTTCCTCGACCTCTACGGCCCCGACGGCCTGGCGGGGGTGGTCGCGGTCCCGGTCGTGGTGTCGGGCAACCCGGCGCACGCCCTGGCCGGCGAGGTCCACCTGCGTCCCCTCCTCGTCGAGCTCGGCGCCACCGTCCCCGCCCGGACCCTGACCCTGGTCGACTCCCGGTTGGGCGAGCCCGACCTCACGGACGCCCTCGACACCTGGCTCGGCCACGCCGGAGGGCTCCTGCGCCGAGCGGTGGGCGGCACCGTCTTCCAGGACGCGACCGCGCCCCGGCTCGCCGGAGCCTCCCGGTGACCGCGACCACGCGCTCCGAGCTCGCCGGGCTCGAAGCCCTCCTGCACGAGCAGGACGAGCCACAGCTCAGCGCGGACGACTACAAGGCCGTGTTCCGCCGGCACCCGGCGGGGGTCGCGGTCGTCGCGCTCGAGCACGAGGGACGGCCCGTGGGCTTCACGGCGACGTCCGTCATCTCGGTCTCGGCCTCGCCGCCGCTGCTCGCGTTCTCCCTCGCGTCGACGTCGTCGTCGTGGCCGGCGATCTGCGCGGCCCGCACGCTCACGGTCAGCTTCCTGGCCGACGACCAGGACGACGTGTCCGCACGGTTCGCGACGAGCGGCATCGACCGGTCCGCGGGCGGCGGCTGGTCGCGTCTCGCGTCCGGGGAGCCCGTGATCGACGGCGCGCTGTCCTGGGTGCGGGGTCGGGTCGTGCAGCGCACGCCCGTGGGCGACAGCTACCTGGTCTCGTTGCGCGCCCTGTCCTCGGGGACGCGGGGGGATGCGGCACCGCTCGTCTACCACGACCGGGCGTACCACCGGATCGGCGACCACTCGGCTCTCTGACGCGCGGGCGCGGGGCGAGGGGCCCGACGGCGGTGCGCCGCCGTCGGGCCCCTCGCCCTTCGCCGTGCGCGGGCTACCAGGTCCAGCCGCGCGCGCTGAGCTCGAGCTCCTCCCGCAGCCGCTCGTCCTCGTCGCTGCGCAGGCCCGCATGCAGGGGGTCGGCGGCGACGTCGAGCCCGCTCAGCCGGCAGGCCTCGCGCAGCAGGGCGTCGTACGCGCCCTGCGCGGCCAGGTAGTGGTGGGCGCGGGCGTAGACGTCGGGGTCGCGCTCGACCGCGCGCAGCTCGTCGGCGAGGCGGCCGAGGCGGACCTGGACGGCGAGGGTGACGAGGGGGTCGGGTGCCCGACGGCGGCGCTCACGCCGGGTGAGCCTGCGCGGCGCCCGGGGTGGGGCGCTCGCGCGGAGGCCGCCCGAGGCCTGGTCGAGGCGCACCGCGCACCACGCGACGGTGGCGACGACCGCCGCACCCACCACGCCGGAGACCACGAGGAGCCACATCGCCGGACCCTTCCTCGGTACCTGTCGGGGCCTGTCGACGGCCCGCCGATACCCTTCCAGCCTAGGTCGCGCGAGGGGGACCCGCCAGGGTCCGGCCCGGCCCGCCCGGCGCGAGGCGTGCCCTACCGCGCCGTGAACCCCTTGGCCCGGCGCGCGTCCGCCGGGCCCCAGAGGTCGGTCTCGACCTCGGCCCGGACGAGCGGCACGACCTCCTCCGCGAACCGGCGCAGCACGTCGTCCTGTCGGGCGGGCTCCAGGAGGTGGTTGATCGAGACAGACTGCAGGTCGTGCCCGTAGCTCTGGTGGTAGTCGAGGATCTTCTCGGCGACCCGCTCGGGCGAGCCCACGAGGGCCGGGCCGCGCTCGACGGCCTCCTCGATGGTCCGGAAGCTCGTGACCTTGCCGACCGCGGCCGGGTCGTGCTTCCGCAGGTCCGCGCGCGCGACCGCGCCCTCGTAGATGGGCCGGAACTCCTCGATCGCCTGCTCGGTCGTGTCCGCGAGGAACAGCCCGCCCGAGCCGGACCCGACGAACCCGTACGCCGGGTCGTGCCCCGCTGCCAGCCCGAGGTGTCGGTCTGCCGCGGCGGCCGCGTCACGGGCGGGGCGGTCCAGGGGTGAGCCGGGGCGGCTCGGGAGGCGTCAGGAGGAGCGCAGGCTCAGCAACAGACGCGGCCCGGGACGACGGGGCGCCCGGTCGGACAACACGCTCGACGCGCGGTGCCGGACGACGGGTCCAGGAGGGCGAGCGAACGGCTGGTGTCCATGGGCCCTCCTCCGGTCGTCCGAGCTGCGGTGCGGCGGACGGGGCGTCTGCCGATGGCCCGGAATGTATGCCTGGGCACGGGGGGCGTCAACAGGTCACCCCGACCGTCCCGCATTCTGGACCGAATCAGTAGAGATTGGCACGGGAGCTGGTCGAGACGGGCACCGAGGGTCGCTGAGAGCGAAGGGCTAGCGCGGCGCCATCCGGATGCCGCCGTCGAGGCGGATCACCTCGCCGTTCAGCATGGGGTTCTCGACGATGGCGCGGACCAGGCGGGCGAACTCCTCCGGGCGGCCGAGTCGGCGGGGGTGCGGCACCTGGGCCGCGAGCGACTCCTGGGCCTCGGACGGCAACGACGCCATCATGGGCGTGCTGAAGATGCCGGGCGCGATGGTCATGACACGGATGCGCAGGTCCGCGAGGTCGCGCGCGAGCGGCAGCGTCATGGCCGCGACCCCACCCTTCGACGCCGCGTACGCCGCCTGGCCCACCTGACCGTCGAACGCCGCGACCGACGCGGTGTTGACGATGACCCCGCGCTCCTCGGGGACGTCTCCGTCCGCGGGACCGCCCGGCGTGACCATGCGTTCGGCCGCGAGCCGCGCGACGTTGAACGTCCCGACGAGGTTCACGGTCACGACCTGCTGGAACGACGCGAGGTCGTGCACCCCGTTCCTGCCGAGCACGCGCCGCGCGAGCACGATCCCCGCGCAGCTCACCGCGACGTGCAGCCCGCCCAGGTCGGTGGCGGCATCGAGGGCCCTGGACACGTCGTCCTCGCTCGTGACGTCGGTCGGCACGAACCGCACCGCATCCCCCAGGGAGTCCGCGAGCGCCTGGCCGGGCGAACCCGCCAGGTCCGCGACCACGACCCGCGCCCCGGCGCCGACCAGCTCCTCGACGGTCGCCCGCCCCAGGCCCGAGGCCCCTCCGGTCACCAGCGCGACCTTGCCCGCGATCTCCACGTCCCACTCCTTCGTCGACGGTCGTGGGCAGCGTAGCGCCGGGGCCGCCGCAGCGCCCGGTCGCGTGGCTGCCCGTGCGGGCCGGGGACCGCGGCGCGAGGATGAGGCATGCTGCTCGCCGAGGTCGCCGCCACGTCCGACGCCGTCGCCGCGACCCGCTCGCGCCTCGCCAAGCGCGCGGCGCTGGCCGACCTGCTGCGTCGTGCCGCGACGGGGGACGGGGAGGCGGGCGAGCCGGGCGACGACGTCGAGATCGTCGTGTCCTACCTCGCGGGCGAGCTGCGGCAGCGGCGCACGGGGCTCGGGTGGGCGTCGTTGCGCTCGCTCCCGCCGCCTGCCGCGTCCGCGACGCTCACGGTCCGGGCGGTCGACGCGACCTTCGAGGAGATGGCCGCGCTCTCCGGCCCGGGCTCGGACACGGCGCGGTCCGCTGCGGCCAGGGCGCTGTTCGCGGCGGCGACCGAGCGCGAGCAGTCGTTCCTGCGCGGCCTGGTCGCGGGCGACCTGCGGCAGGGGGCGCTCGACGCCTTGGTCGTGGACGCGGTCGCCGAGGCGGCGGGGGTCCCGGTCGACGCGGTGCGCCGCGCGGTCATGCTGCGCGGGGCATCGGGTCCGGTCGCGCGCGCAGCGCTCGAAGCCCCCGGCCCGACGGCGGCGCTCACCGCCCTGGCCGGGTTCGGGCTCGAGGTGGGTCGCCCCGTGCGCCCCATGCTCGCGCAGTCGGCCCCCGACGTGGCGGCGGCGTTCGACAAGCTCGGTGTGCCGCCCGGTGCGGACGACCCGCGACATCGCGTGTCGGTCGACGTGAAGCTCGACGGGATCCGCATCCAGGTCCACCGTGACGGCGACGACGTGCGCGTGTTCACGCGCTCGCTCGACGACATCACCTCGCGCGTCCCCGAGATCGTGGCGAACGCCCGCTCCCTGGCCTCGGACCGGTTCGTGCTGGACGGGGAGGCCCTCGTCGTCGGGCCGGACGGGGTGGCCAGGCCGTTCCAGGAGACGGCCGCCCGCTCGGCCACGCGCGACGCGCCCGGCGCGAGCGGCGAGGCGAGCGAGGCCGCTCTCGCGGGGGCGCTCGCGCTGCGCCCGTACTTCTTCGACGTGCTGCACGCCGAGGGCCGGGACCTCATCGACGCCCCGCTGCGCGAACGGCTCGCCGTGCTCGACCGCGTCGCGGACTCCTTCACGGTGCACCGCCTCACGACGTCCTCCCCCGGGGCCGCGCAGGAGTACTTCGCCGAGGCGGTGCGCGAGGGGCAGGAGGGCGTGGTCGTGAAGTCGCTCGACGCGCCCTACGCGGCCGGGCGCCGCGGCGCCGGGTGGATCAAGGTCAAGCCGCGGCACACGCTCGACCTCGTGGTGCTCGCGGTCGAACGCGGGTCGGGGCGCAGGACGGGACTGCTGTCCAACATCCACCTGGGCGCGCGCGATCCCGAGACGGGCGGGTTCGTGATGCTCGGCAAGACGTTCAAGGGCATGACCGACGAGATGCTGCGCTGGCAGACCGAGCGCTTCCGCGAGCTCGAGGTCTCCGACGACGGCTGGACCGTGACGCTGCGGCCCGAGCAGGTCGTCGAGATCGCGTTCGACGGGCTCCAGCGCTCCACGCGCTACCCGGGCGGGCTCGCGCTGCGCTTCGCGCGCGTGCTGCGCTACCGCGACGACAAGACGGCTGACGAGGCGGACACCATCGAGGCGGTCCGGTCGCTGACCTGAGCTCGCAGCGCACGGCCGCGGGCGCGAAGTCCCTGCGCCTCCTCAGATGTCGCTCAGCGTGATGCCCAGCTCCGGCCAGCGGCTCTCTCCGTCGGGCAGCCACTCGGCGGTGTGCTCGCCGCGGTGCGGCCCCTTCTCGTCCCAGGTGAACGTGCCGTTCAGGACCTCCGTGACCACCGTCCACGGCGGGTAGTCCTCGAACGAGTCCTCCACGACTCCGTCAGCCCACACGACCTTGAACCAGACCCACTGCTGCCAGGTCAGAGGACGGGACGGGGACCAGAACGTTCCGAGGGTCGTGCCCACGTGACCGGTGACCTCGCCGTCACGCCGCAGGACCAGGCAGCCCTTGTCGAAGACGTCGAGGGCCGGGTCGTGCTCCCGTCTCAGCATCGGCATGACGAGGAGTCACTCGCCCTTGCGGTACGGCACGGCGTCGGACCAACTCCACCGGGGCCGCCACGGCACCGCGACCAGGCTGGCCCACCACCGTTCCGTCTCCTCCGCCAGGACGTCGCCGTCGCCCAGGTCCACCTCGTAGCGGGTCGTCGCCCACGAGGTTCCGACCCGCACCCTGCCGTCGACCGCGGCACGGACCGCGCGCTCGATCCGCTCGACCGACTCGACCGTGCGGGGAAGCGTCCACACGAACGAGTCGCCGACGCTGAGGTCGATGTCCTCGGGGCACTGGACCCAGATGACGCGCAGCGTGTCAGCACGTCGTGGTCGAAGATCGAAGGCCTCGAAGTCGCCGTCACGGGTGCCGGTGAGGTCGGCGACACCGGAGAGCTCGGCAGCCAGGGCGCCGTGGAACGTGGCCAGTCGGCGTGTGACCACGTCGTCGGTCAAGGGCGATGCGAACTCCATGGGGCTCCGTTGCTCGTCGGTCCGGTCCGCAGAGACTAGCGCTCCGCGGACACACGAGACACGTGCCCTCGGCGACCGGCCACCCACCCGACCACGACCACCGCCTCGCGGCCCCGCACCCAACGCGCGCGACGCCGTCGGGCAGCGTTTACCGGGAGAAACCGGGCGAAACATCGTCTCGGAGACCGGATGGGGGCTTGTGCCGGGCCTGCGCGGGCCGACAGGATCACCGCCATGCGCTTCGACGTCAGGGCCCACGAGCACCCCGGGACACCGGTGCGCCTCGTGGTGCGCCGCGCCGTCGACCTGCGCCTCGTCGCGGGCTGTCTCTGTCGGTAGCCCTGCCCCGGCCCGGCCGCAGCTCGCGCTGACGGCCGGTTGATCCGCGCACCTCGCACCCTCACCATCCCGCTCACGCCGTACCGCCGCCGGAATCTCGCGCCCGCAGGCGGTCTCACGCACCGAGCGCCTCCCTTCCCTCCCTGCCGCCGGCGTACCCACGACCGGTCGGCCCCCGTACCCGAAGACCTGGAGCTCCCATGCCCCGCACCCTCAGACCCCATGCCCGCCGACTGGCTCGCACCGCACTGCGGGCCGCCGTGACCGTGGGCCTCGCCGCGGCGCTCGTGGCCTGCTCGGCCGCGAGCGCCGAGGAGGCCGTCGTCGGCGAGTCCGGCAAGGCCGTCCTGCGCTACGACGGCTCGGTCGGGCAGGTGACGTTCCCCGAGCTCGCGGCGGACCTCGGCTACTACGAGCGCGTCGAGCTCGAGTGGGTCGGCGACTCGACGGGCGGCCCGCAGAGCATCCAGGCCGCGGCGACGGGCTCGACCGACTTCGGTGGTGCGTTCAACGGGGCGATCGTCAAGCTCAAGGCGTCCGGCTCGCCCATCACGTCCGTCGTCTCCTACTACGGCTCGGACGAGCTGTCCTACGGCGGCTTCTACACGGTCGAGGGCAGCCCCATCACCGAGCCCCGCGACCTCGTCGGGAAGTCGATCGGGGTCAACACGCTGGGTGCGCAGAGCGAGTTCCTCATCCGCGAGTGGCTCTCGCGCGGCGGGCTGACCGCGGAGGAGATCGACCAGGTCGAGCTCGTCGTCGTCCCGCCCGTCAACGCCGAGCAGGTGCTGCGCGAGGGGCAGGTCGACGTCGTGGGGCTCTCGCGCGTCTTCCAGGACAAGGCCCTGGAGCGCGGCGGGATCACGCAGCTCTTCAGCGAGACGTCGCTGTACGGGAACTTCTCCTACGGGACGTACATCTTCCGTGACGAGTACATCGAGAAGAACCCCGAGGTCGTGGAGGACTTCGTGCAGGGCACGGCGCGCGCGATCCGGTGGGCGCAGGTCACCCCGGTCGAGGAGGTGCGCGCCCGGTACACGAAGATCATCGAGGGACGTGGGCGCGGCGAGAACACAGACCTGGTGCCCTACTGGAAGTCGGCGAGCATCACGGCCCCGGGCGGTGTGATCGCCGAGGAGGAGATCGCGACGTGGATCGACTGGCTCGTCCGCGAGGGCGAGCTGGAGAAGGGCCGGTTCTCCCCCGACGACATCTACACCAACGAGCACAACCCGTACGCGAACGGGACCTACGAGCCCGACGCCGGTCCTGACGGCGAGCCCGTCGAGGAGTCGCCGTGAGCGGCGCGGTGCGGGCCCCGGCCCACGGCGGAGCGCCGTCCCATGCCGGGACGCCGGCCCGGGCCGCCCCGCGCGCCGTGCCCGTCGTCCCCAAGCTGCGCCTGGAGCACGTGCGCAAGGAGTTCATCGTGCGCGACGCGACGGCCGGCCGCGGGGCGCGCAAGCGGTTCACGGCCGTCGAGGACTTCACGCTCGACGTCCGGGCGGGCGAGTTCCTGACGGTCGTCGGCCCCTCGGGCTGCGGCAAGTCGACCCTGCTGGACCTGCTCGGCGGACTCACCGAGCCGACGTCGGGCCGCATCCTGCTCGACGGCGAGCCCGTCACGGGCCCGGGCCTGGACCGGGGCGTCGTCTTCCAGCAGTACGCGCTGCTCCCCTGGCGCTCGGCCCGCGCGAACGTCGAGTTCGGGCTCGAGGCGAAGGGCGTCCCGCGGGCCGCTCGCGCCCGGGTCGCGGACGAGTACCTCGACCTCGTAGGCCTCACGGCCTTCGCGGACCGGTACCCGCACGAGCTGTCGGGCGGCATGAAGCAACGGGTCGCGATCGCGCGCAGCCTCGCGTTCGACCCCGAGGTACTCCTCATGGACGAGCCCTTCGCGGCCCTCGACGCCCAGACGCGCGAGTCCCTCCAGGACGAGCTCCTGCGGATCTGGCGCGCGACGGGCAAGACGATCGTCTTCATCACGCACGGCATCGAGGAGTCGGTCTACCTGGGGCAGCGCGTCGCCGTCATGACGCCCCGCCCGGGCCGGTTGCAGACCGTGATCGACGTGGACCTCGCAGGGGCCGCAGACCCTGGCAGCGACGACGGCGAGCACGACGACGTCCGTTCGTCGCCGCGCTTCGGCCGGTACCGGCACGAGGTGTGGAGCGCGCTCCACGCACAGACGGAGGACGCCCATGTCTAGCTCCGCGGCCCCGCACGCCCCCGGGCGCGAGGTACGTCCCGTGACCACCACGCCCCCGACGCCGTCGGCCGTGGACACCGTCGCGTTCGCCGACCCGCCCACGCTCGGTCGCCGTCAGGTGCTCACGGCCGACGACCCGACACCATCGTTCGGCGCCCGCCTGCGCGGGGCCGGGGTCCGTGTCCTGCGCGCCTCGGCCGCGATCGTGCTCTTCCTGGTGATCTGGGAGGTCGCGCCGCGCGTCGGGCTGGTCGACCAGGTCTTCCTGCCGCCGCTCAGCGCGGTGCTCGAGTCGTTCTGGGAGCTGCTCGTGAGCGGCGAGCTGGGCAAGCACGTGGGGACGAGCCTGACCCGCGCCGGCACGGGCTTCACGATCGCGGTCCTGCTCGCGATCCCGCTGGGGATCGCGATCGGGTGGTGGGCGGGGGTCGCCCAGTTCCTCGGCCCGTTCCTCGAGCTGTTCCGCAACACCGCGGCCCTGGCCCTCCTGCCCGTCTTCATCCTGATCCTGGGGATCGGCGAGACGTCGAAGATCACGCTCGTCGTCTACGCGTGCTTCTTCCCGATCCTGCTCAACACGATCGCGGGGGTCCGGACGGTCGACCCGCTCCTCGTGAAGTCGGCCCGCTCCCTCGGGCTGCCTCCCGTGCGGCTGTTCCAGAAGGTCGTCCTGCCGGCCGCGGTCCCCACGATCTTCACGGGGATCCGCATGGCCGGGACGAGCTCGATCCTGGTGCTCATCGCCGCCGAGATGGTCGGGGCCAAGGCCGGCCTCGGGTACCTCATCACCTACGCGCAGTTCAACTTCCAGATCACGAACATGTACGCCGGGATCATCGCGATCTCGCTCGTCGGCGTCTCGATCAACGCCGTGCTCGTGAGCCTCGAACGGCACTTCTCGCGCTGGCGCACGACCTGACCCGCACGCCCACCCGGCGCAGGACCACCCGAGCACGACCACCCGCACCCACGACCAGAGGACGCACCATGACCCAGCTGTGGACGTGCAGCGCAGATTGCACGGACACGCCGCTGTACTTTGCGTGATCCCGAGAGTTTCGCCGAGGTAGTGAAGGGTAGGACATCTACTCGCGACGACTGACCGGAGGCATGCGCCACGTCACCGCTGCGCCGCGATGAGGTCCGTCAGAAGACGCGGGTACAGCGGGTGAGCGAATCGGAGCCGTGGGAACTCCTGGACGCGGACGAATCGCAGGTCGTCGTGTTCGTCGGGCGCACAGTTGGTGATGTGGCCGGCCCACTCGGTGACGAGGTGAGAGTCGAGCGCCATGTCGTCCGACTCGATCCGGAACAGCACCGTCGGCTCGATGAGGGCCTCGATACCGAGTTCCTCGCGCAACTCGCGAGCCAGAGCAACCACCGTGCTTTCGCCTGATTCGACGTGACCACCCGGAAGATCCCACACGCCCGGGTACCAGCGGCGCGACGCGGACCGAAGCCCCAGCAATACAGACCCGCCCCGGTAGACCACGCCTGCGACAACCCGGTGTTCGTAGCCCACGTGCGCATGCTAGCCCTCTCGCCCGGCGCTCTGGTTCAGCTGTGCTGAACGAGGCCGGTGCAGACGCACAGCATCCGAGCCGTTCCTGGCGTCGACTTCAGTAGGGCTTCTCGACACAGGTGGTGACGATCGTCGGCGCGGCCCGTCACGGGTGGCCCACCGCCCGCGGTTGAGGACGTCATCGCCTAGGAAACGTATCTGGAGGATTACGAAAACTAGGCTGCACGTCGACACCAGCAGCCCCGCCAGCTCAGCCTGAACCTCTTCATCCACCCGGCCGGCCACCACGAGGCGGCCTGGCGCCACCCGGACACCCAGCCCGAGCGCATCTTCACGGCCGACTTCTACACCGAGCTCGCCCGCCGGGCGGAGGCCGCGACGTTCGACGCGGTGTTCTTCGCCGACGGCCCCGTCCTGCACGACGGCGTCGAGTTCAACAGCGTGGGTCGCCTCGAACCGATCCTGACGCTCGCGTCGATCGCGACCGCGTCGACCACGTTCTACGACCCGTACAACCTGGCGCGGCTCTTCTCGACGCTCGACCACCTGAGCGACGGGCGAGCGGGGTGGAACATCGTCACGACCGCGAGCGAGGACGCGGCCCGCAACTTCGGGCTGGACTCGCACCCCGACCACGTCGAGCGGTACGCGCGGGCGGCTGTCGGACGCGCAGGCCTTCTACGCTGACGTCAAGGCCGGGGCCGAGGCCCTGGGCCGCTCGCGCGACGCGGTCAAGATCCTGCCGGGCATCAGCCCGTTCATCGCGTCGACCGAGGACGAGGCCCGCGCCCTGGAGCGCGAGTTCAACGAGCTCACGGTCCCCGAGTACGGGCTGCGCCAGCTCGAGAAGCTCACGGGCGTCCGGCTCGACCACGCGCAGCTCGACGGCCCCGTCCCGACCGAGCTGTTCGCCGACGCGGGCGACGTGACCGACAACTCGCGCAGCCGCCTCCAGGTCGTCGCGGGCATCGTCGAGCGCGAGCAGCCCACGGTCCGCGGGCTGCTCCACCGCCTCGCGGGGGCGCGCGGGCACCGGGTCGTCGCGGGGACGCCCGAGCAGGTCGCGGACACGATCGAGGAGTGGTTCACGCAGGGCGCTGCCGACGGCTTCAACGTCATGCCGCCGTACCTCCCGGGCGGCCTGGACGCGTTCGCGGACCACGTCGTCCCGATCCTGCGCGAGCGCGGCCTGTTCCGGACGGAGTACGAGGGCACGACGCTGCGCGACCACCTCGGCCTCGAGCGCCCCGCGAGCCGGTACGCCTCGACCGCCGATGCCCCGCACGAGGCGAGCGCGCAGGCGAGCGCACAGGACGAGGCGAGCGACGCCGTCGGGCAGGAGGGGGCCCGGACCACGGAGCCGGCCCTCGCGTGAGCACGCGCCCGAGCGTCCCGCCGGTCAGGTTGGCGTGGACCGTCCACGTGCCCGCCGCCGTCTGGGGCGTCGCGCAGGGCGCGGCCGCGCCGGTCGTCGCGCTCGCGGCACGCGAGCACGGCGCGTCCCTGGGCGTCGCGGGACTGGTCGTCGCGCTCGCCGGTCTCGGCCAGCTCGTCGGCGACCTGCCCGCGGGGCGCGTCGTCTCGCGCTTCGGCGAGCGGCGCTCGATCGTCGGGGCGGGGGTCCTCGCGGTGCTCGGCGTGGCGCTCTGCCTGGTCTCGTGGTCGGTGGTCGCGCTCGCGGTCGGCGTGTTCCTCGCGGGACTGTCCCAGGCCGTGTGGGGTCTCGCGCGCCAGACGTACCTCGCCGAGGCCGTGCCCTTCGCGCGCCGGGCCCGCGTCATGTCGAGCGTCGCGGCCATGATGCGGGTCGGGTTCCTCGCAGGGCCGATCCTGGGTGCGGCCGCGATCCTCGCCGTCGGGACGCGGGGCGGGTTCGCGGTCCAGCTCGTGGCCGTGTGCGTCGCGGCGGTCCTCATGGGCCGCGTGCCCGACGTCGGACGCTCGCCCCGCACGCCCGGCACACCGGGGGACCCGCTCGCCCGGGAGGCGGGGCTGTGGCGCGTTCTCGTCGAGCACCGCCGGCTCCTGCGCACGCTCGGGCTCGGGGCCGCGCTCATGGGGTTGTCGCGCACGGCCCGCACCGTGGTCCTGCCGCTGTGGGCCGACCTCCTGGGGGTCGACGCCGCGACCACGAGCCTGGTGTTCGGGGCCAGCGCCGCGCTCGACGTCCTCGTGTCGATCCCGGCGGGGTACCTCATGGACCGGTTCGGGCGACGCGCGCTCGCCGTCCCGTCGCTCGCCGTCCTGGCCGCGGGGTACCTCGCGCTGCCCCTCGCCGGGGGTGTCGCGTCCCTGACCGTGGTGGCCCTGGTGCTGGGCCTCGGGAACGGGCTGAGCAACGGCGTCATCATGACCCTGGGGGCCGACGTCGCACCGCCCGGGCAGCGCGCCGAGTTCTTCGGGGCGTGGCGGCTCCTGCACGACGCGGGCGCCTTCGCGGGTCCGCTCGTCGTCGCGGGCACCGCCCTCGTGGCGCCGCTGGGGGCCGCGGCGCTCGTGGTCGGGGCGGCGTCGGCCGCGGGCGGGGCGGTGTTCTGGCGGTACGTGCCGGTGTGGGCGCCGTGGCCGCGCCCTGCCTCCGTGGCGCCGGCCGTGCCGGGACCGGATGCGGTCACCGGGGTCGCGGGCACGGCGGGTACTCGGTGATGCTGGACGTCCCCGCCCGTCGGCGGGCCGACCGAGAGGACCACGCCATGACCGACGATCGCGCCGCCGTCCCGCCCAGCGACCTCACGCCGCGCATCGGCAAGGTCGCGACGCGTGAGCTCGCCCATCACGGGTACACCCGCTACGAGGACCTCACGCGCGCGACCACCCAGGAGCTGCTCGCGATCCACGGGGTCGGGCCCCGGGCGATCCGGATCCTGGGCGAAGAGCTCGCCGAGCGAGGGGCAGGGTTCCGGGAGGCGTGATGCAGGGCTGCGTCAGGCCGTGATCACGTCGATGACCTCGGTGTCGTCGTGCCGCCGCGCCAGGGCCGTCACGACGGGCGGCTTGGGGACGGGCGGCTGCGCCTTGACCCCCGTGCTCTTGCTGCGGCGCGGCCGGGTGGGCACGGGGACGCCCAGGGACTTGAAGACCTTGCGCAGCTCGGCCTCTGTCCACCCCGCCGCGAGAGCGTCGGAGAACGCGAGCGCATAGTCGCGCTCGGCGCCCTCGAGCTGCGCCTTGGCGGCGGCGACCTGCTCGGCGCGCTCGGACAGGACGCGGCCCGACTCCATGCGGTGCTCGAGGAGGTCGCGCAGCCGCGACTCGTACGTGGTGGCGGTCTCGTCGTCGCTCATGCGACCAACCTAGGGCCTGACCTGGACGGTCGCCAGGATCGCCAGGTGGTCCGTCCCGGGGATCTCGACCTGCCCGACGTCGCCGACGCGCATCCCCTCGTCGACCACCACGTGGTCCAGGTCGACGAGGGGCGGGTGGCTGCGGCCTGCGGGCCACGAGAGGTTGAGGCCGTCGCCCGCGAGCCGCGTCGCGTCGGCGAAGCGGCCGCCGAGCAGGTCGCGGAACGCCGAGTGGTCGTAGGTCGCGTTGAAGTCGCCGAGCAGGATCTGCGGCGTCGGGTCGGCGTGCGCCTCCTCGCGCAGCAGCGCGAGGTCCTCCGCCCACAGGTCGACCGCTCCGGGGGTCGGCGGGTGCGGGTGGGCGGCCGTGACGCGCACGTCCGTCCCGTCCAGCCCGACGACGGCGCTCGGCTGGTGGAAGCGGCTCGCCACCCCGTCCCGCTCGTCGGACAGCGGGGTCGCGCTCCACAGCCCGCTGCCCGCGGCGTCCTCGGTCGGGTGGAGCCGCGTCCACGAGTACGGCAGCAGGTCCTCGATCCCGGCGGCCACGAGCTCTGCCTCGAACTCCGCGCTCAGCTCGACCACGCTCAGCAGCTCGACCTCCTCCGCCCGGACCGCGTCGACCACGGCCAGCGCGTCGGCCCGCCCGTAGAGGACGTTCGTCGCCATGACGCGCAGCGTCCCGTCCGCACCGGGAGCGGTGCCCGGCCCCGGCACGAAGAACGGCACGAGCCACACCGCGTGCGCGACGACGAGCACCCCCGCGATCGTGCTGAGCACCCACCGCCGCCGGCTCAACGAGAGCAGCAGCACCACGAGCGCGGCGAGGGCCATCCACGGCGTGGCGGAGACGAGCTGCGCGAGGGGCGTCACGCCGTCGAGCCCCAGGGCGCGCGCGAGCGTGAGCGCACCCACCCCGACGAGGCACAGCGCCAGCACGACCGTCCACACGATCCCGCCGACGCGACGCGCACCGGACGGACCGCGCTCCTCGGTCACGACGGATCCGCTCACGGGGGCACCTGCACCGTGTGTCATGCAGCGACCCTATCGACCGGTTCGCACGGTTCTGGGCTGGTCACCCCCGGACGTCGGGCAGACCCGGTGCAGCCCGCGGTGCGATCGTGTGAAGAACGCCTCGGCCCGGTCGGTGCCCCCGTGCGCGAGATGGGAGAAGTGTCTGCGAATCCGCGCCAGAACCGGACACTTCCACCATCTCACGGCCGGGAGGTCGCTGCCGGGACGGGACGGACCAGAACCTCGAATCCCCTCGCTCACCCAGCGCCAGGCTCCCTAGGCTCGGCGGTATGACGGACGACGCGCGGAACACCTTCCTCGAAGCCCTCGCCCAGTGGGCGTGGCAAGGCCACCGCCACGGGCAGGACGTCGTCGACGCGGCGTGCGACGCGCTCGTCGCGGGCCTCGACTCACCCGCGCTGCGCGACCTCGCAGGGCTCTACCGGGACGCGCCGCGCGAGGTCGTCCAGCTCACGGTCGCCGACGTCGTCGCGGAGCTGGGGCTCGACCTCCCGGTCGGGCGCGACGCACTGAGCCGCCACCTCCTTGGCAGCCAGGCAGAGGCGGTGCTCGCGGGCCGCCTCTCACCCAGGACGTTCGCGACCTGGGCTCTCCGGCACTTCGGGTACGACGTGTCGGGTGACCTGCAAGGGCTCGTCCTCGCGGCCGACGAGTACGAGTCGCACACGTGGCACCACATCGGCGACTTTCCGAACGCCAGCCTGGCCGTCCTCGACGACGACGTCCGACGCATCGCACATGCCCTCCTCGCAGAACCGTCCTGGCCTGCCCGCGCCCTCACCGCCGGGAGTGCCCACGGGTCCCACCCGGCGTGATGCGGTGGGTCATGCCGACGGACGCCCGTCGAGATGCGGCCAACTGGGGTTCGAGGCCGTCGCGCACCCCAGTTGGCCGCATCTCGCGCGAGAAGGGTGGGGCGCGCGTCACCGTGGGCGACCGAGCGACGACGACTCTCGCGCCGCTGTGGCGGACGCTGGCGGAGTCTGGCGGAGTCTGGCGCGAACGCCGAGGGGCGGGGCGCGGAGACCAGGTCTCGCACCCCGCCCCTCGGACGGCTCAGCAGCGGGTCAGCCGAAGATCCCCGGCAGCGTCGCACGGAAGACCTGGTCGGCCTCGCTCAGCGGGATCGTGAAGATGCCCTCGATCTCGAGCGACTCCCCGGTCTCGGTGACCTCGGCGGGCTCGGTGCCGGTCTCGCCGATCTTGAGGACGGGCACGCCGCGCGCGACGCACGCGTCGACCAGCTTGGTCTCCTCGCCGCGCGGCACGGCGACGAGCGCGCGGGCCGTCGACTCCGAGAACAGGGCCTCGAACGGGGTCACGCCGTCGCGCGCGGCAAGGGCGTCGATCGAGACCTTGGCACCGGTCCCGAAGCGCAGCGACGCCTCGAGGAGGCCCTGGATCAGGCCGCCCTCGGAGAGGTCGTGCGCGGCGGAGACCAGGTCGTCGCGGCTCGCGTTGACGAGGACCTCGGCCAGCGCACGCTCGGCGGCGAGGTCGACCTGCGGGGGCACGCCGCCCAGGTGCTGGTGGACGACGTCGGCCCAGGCGGAGCCGTCGAGCTCGGGGCGGGTCGTGCCGAGGAGGTAGACGGACTCCCCGGCCTCGCGCCAGCCGGACCCGGTCGCGTGCGCGACGTCGTCGAGCACGCCCAGGACGCCGACGACGGGCGTCGGGTGGATCGACGAGTCGATCTGCCCGGGCTCGCCCGTGCCGTTGTAGAGCGAGACGTTGCCGCCCGTGACGGGGACGCCGAGGGTCTGGCACGCGTCGGCCAGGCCTTCGATGGCCTCGACGAGCTGCCACATGGAGTCGGGGTCCTCGGGCGAGCCGAAGTTGAGGCAGTCCGTGATCGCGAGGGGGCGGGCGCCCGTCGTGGCGACGTTGCGGTACGCCTCGGCGAGCGCGAGCTGGGCGCCCGTGCGCGGGTCGAGCTTGGCGTAGCGGCCGTTGGCGTCGGTCGCGAGCGCGACCCCGAGGCCCGTGGTCTCGTCGACGCGGATCACGCCGCCGTCGTCGGGCTGGGCGAGGGCCGTGTTGCCCTGGACGAACCGGTCGTACTGGTTGGTGACCCACTCCTTCGAGGCGAGGTTGGGCGAGCCGAGCAGGCGCAGCGCGGTCGCGCGGAGCTCGTCGGCGGTCTGCGGCCGGGCGAGCCCGGCAGCCACGACGGTGTCCGCGTTGAGGCCGTCCATCCACGTGGGGCGCGCGTAGGGGCGGTGGTAGGTGGGGCCCTCGTGGGCGACCGACTTGGGGTCCACGTCGACGATGCGCTCGCCCTGGTGGTCGATCGTGAGGCGACCGGTGCCGGTGACCTCGCCGATGACCGACGTCTCGACGTCCCACTTGGACGTGATCGCGAGGAACTCGTCGAGCTTGTCGGGCGCGACGACCGCCATCATGCGCTCCTGCGACTCCGACATGAGGATCTCGCCCGCGTTGAGCGACGGGTCGCGCAGCAGGACCGAGTCGAGCTCGACGTGCATGCCGCCGTCACCGTTGGACGCGAGCTCCGAGGTGGCGCACGAGATGCCGGCCGCGCCGAGGTCCTGGATGCCCTCGACGACGCGTGCCGCGTAGAGCTCGAGGCAGCACTCGATGAGGACCTTCTCCATGAAGGGGTCGCCCACCTGGACCGAGGGGCGCTTGGCGGGCACGCCGTCCTCGAACGTCTCGGACGCGAGGATCGAGGCGCCACCGATGCCGTCGCCGCCCGTGCGGGCACCGAACAGGACGACCTTGTTGCCCACGCCCGAGGCGTTGGCGAGGTGGATGTCCTCGTGGCGCAGCACGCCGACGCACAGCGCGTTGACGAGCGGGTTGCCCTGGTACGAGGAGTCGAACACGAGCTCGCCGCCGATGTTCGGCAGGCCGAGGGAGTTGCCGTAGCCGCCGACGCCCGACACGACGCCGTGCACGACGCGCGCCGTGTCCGGGTGGTCGACCGCGCCGAAGCGGAGCTGGTCCATGACGGCCACGGGGCGCGCACCCATCGAGATGATGTCGCGGACGATCCCGCCGACGCCCGTCGCCGCGCCCTGGTAGGGCTCGACGAAGCTCGGGTGGTTGTGGGACTCGACCTTGAACGTCACGGCCCAGCCGTCACCGATGTCGACGACGCCCGCGTTCTCGCCGATGCCGACGAGGAGGTGCTTCTTCATCTCGTCGGTCGTCTTCTTGCCGAACGTGCTCAGGTGCACCTTGGACGACTTGTACGAGCAGTGCTCCGACCACATGACGGAGTACATCGCGAGCTCGGCGGCCGTGGGGCGTCGCCCGAGGATGTCGCGGATGCGCTGGTACTCGTCCGGCTTGAGGCCGAGCTCCGCGAAGGGCTGCGCCTCGTCGGGGGTGGCGGCTGCGCGCTCGACCGTGTCGAGGTGCGGCCGGTGCTCGGAGGTCGCTGCGGCGGGCGTCGGGGCGTTGCTGGGGGCGGTCATCGAATCCCTCGGGGTGGCGTGCCAGCCGGCGCGTTCGACGAGCGTGTCATCGGGGAGGCGACCGGCACGGGGCTGCACAGGTGCGGCCAGTTTACGTGCGGTTCGGGGCTGCGGGGGAAGGCGTCCACGAACGGGACCGCCGGGGCAGGTCCGGGACGTCGGCGACGATAACCTCGCACGGTGACTCCTGCCGTCCGTCCTCGTCTCCGGCCGCGCCTCGCCCTCGGGGTGAGCGGCGCGCTCGCGGCCGTCCTCCTGGGAGGGTGCTCCCTGCCCGACGGCGCCGCTCCCGCCCCGTCGTCGTCCTCGCCCGCCGAGGGGGTCGCGTCGGGGACGCCCGCTCCCGAACCCGAGGTGTCGACGCAGACTCTCGCGGCCGACGGGATCGAGATGCTGCTGTCGGTGCCGCTCACCGAGACCGACGAGACCGACGAGGGCGACGAATCCGGCGGGGCCACCGACGCCCCGGTCACGGTCACGCCCGACGAGGACGGGTCCAGCAGGGTCGCGTTCGTCCTCGCCCTGCCGGCGGCGAGCGCCGGCGACGCCGACGCGACCAGCGGCCCGGTCGCCGCGCCCCCCGCGACGCTCGACCTGGTCTCCCCCGCCGACGGCTCCCTGGTCCGCAACAGCGACGGCAGCCTCAGCGTGCTCGACGCCGCGGGCACGACGCTCGGCGGGTTCTCCGCGCCGGAGGCGACGGAAGCGTCCGGTCCTGCGGCCCGTGCAGGAGTCGTGGTCGTGGAGCCGACCCGCGCGGAGGTGCACGTGCAGGCCGAGGGGGCTGCGGCGTCGGGCGCCCCGGGCGAGACCTCGCCGACACCGCAGAGCGTGACCGTCACGACGTGGCTCGGCGCGCAGGGTGTGCGCAGCGCGACCTGGGGCGAGCGCGAGGGCGGGCGATCGCTCGCCGTGGACCCGACGCCGTGGGCGAGGCTGTCCGGCATGGTGGGCGAGGCGACCGCGTGGGCGCAGCTCGTCGCGAGCGAGCCCGAGGCCGGCTCGCGGACCATGCGCGACCAGTTCGACTGCCACGCCCTGGGCGCGACCGACAAGGCGACGTGGAACCTGGAGCCGTGGCGGCCCGACGTCGGGTTCCTCGCGACGGCCGCGGCACGCTGCAACCCGACGGGCTGACCCCTTTCACGGCCGAGAGCCCTAGCATCGTCGGATGCCCACCGACCTCCCGCCGTCCTCCGTCCTGCTCGACGCGGCCGCGACCTGGGCCGCCTCCGTCGGGAGCGGCCCCGAGGTCGCCCTCGTCGAGGAATGGGTCTGGCCCCACGGTCAGTCCCGGGTGGCGCGCGTACGGACGGGCTCGGGCGACGTCGTCGTGAAGTGGGAGCGCTCGGCGCGCAACGTGGAGCGCGAGGTCGAGGCGCTGCGCCGGTGGGTGCCCGCGCTCGGCGACGACGCGGGCCAGCTGCTCACGGCCGACGTCGCCGCGCACGTGCTGGTGCTGACGCACGTGCCCGGGGCGCTCGCCGCGGGCGGCGCGGCCCACGACCCCGGCGTCCACCGGCAGGCCGGCGCCCTCCTGGCCCGGCTGCACGAGAGCGCCCCGGCCGTGCTCGACGAGGGGTACGGCGAGCGCCTCCTCGCGGACCTCGACGACAGGGCGCGGACGCTGGCCCCTCTCGTCGACGCGGCGGACCTGGTGCGCCTGCGCGAGGTCGCGGCGCCCGTGGCCGACGTGCGGTCGGTGCGGCTCGGCCCGGCGCACCGCGACTACGGTCCGCGCAACTGGCTGGTCGACGCGGACGGCCGCGTGCGCGTGATCGACTTCGCGCACGCGGAACCGTCACCGTGGGCCGTGGACCTGCAGAAGCTCACGATGCGCGAGTGGCGGGGTCGCCCCGACCTCGAGGCGGCGTTCCTCGAGGGCTACGGCCGCGTGCCCGACGACGAGGATCGCCTCGTGCTGCGCGCGTACGTCGCGCTCTCGACGCTCGCGATCATCGCGTGGTCGGTCGCGCACGACGACCCGGGGTTCGAGGCCGAGGCGCGCTCGGTCCTCGCGGGGCTGGTCGCTCGCTGACACGCCGGGCGGCCGACGCCGTCCCGGGCCTTCCCGCGTGCCGGGACCGGGACGTCGCCCACCGCGAGCCCCGCCGCCGCTCAGTCGAGGCCCAGCATCTCCCGGACCGGCCCGACGCCGTGGAGCGTCACCTCGGGCCGCAGCGCCTCCGCGCGGGCGTCCCAGTCCTCGCGGTCGAGGCGGAACCGGACGTCGCCCGCGGGCTCGCCCTCGCGCGCGAGCGTCGTCGTGCCGTTGGGGCGGTACCCGATCTTGCGCGTGACCGCGATCGACGGGCCGTTGTCCGCCCACGCCGACGTCGTGGCCGTCCGGGCGCCGAACCCCTCGAAGAGCAGGTCGAGGACCATGAGCCGCGCGAGCGTGCCGACACCGCGCCCCTGGTGGCGGCGTCCCAGCCACGAGCCCGACTCCGCGGTCCGCGTCACCGGGAAGTCCGACGCCGTGAGGCTCTGCACCCCCAGCACCTCGCCGCCGCGGACCACCGCGAGCTCGATCGCCCAGGACTCCGGGGTGATGCGCGAGGCCGCGCCCCACTGGTAGGCCAGGATCCGGCGGCCGACCTCGACCGCCGAACCGCGCGACCACGGGAACGTGAAGGGCATGAAGTCCTCGTCGTGGATGCCCTCGCCGCCGAGCGCCGCGAGCTGGAACAGGAGGTCCTCGTCGAGGTGGCGCAGCTCCAGGTCACCCGAGACGACGCGCAGCCCGGACGGCGGCCAGAGCTCGGCACGCGTCGGGGCGCCGGTACCGGGGAGGTTCGGGTGGGGGGTGTCGGTCGAGGGAGCCGCAGAGGGATCGGGAGCCATCGGTGCAGCCTGACGGACTCCCCGAGGCCGGGTCAAAAGGAATGGCGGGTCCCGGGTTCCCTCGGTGGCGGTACCGCTCCGCCGTCGGTCCGAGGTCGTTCGTGCGGCTCCCTGTGCCGATCGAGCACGGGGTTCCGTGCGGTCGAGCACGGGACTGAGGTCGTAGCAGGTGGGATGACGACCTCAACCCCGTGCTCGGCAGCCGGACGAGGACCGCAGGGCGTCAGCGCCTCGGCGTGGACGCCGCCTTGGCCGCGGCCTTCTCGCGGGCCTTGATCGCCTTCTCGCTCACGGGCTCGTCCCCGCTGGCCCGCAGCTGCCGGTAGTACTCGCGGGCCTCGTCCTGACGCTCCTGCTCGGCGCCCGACGCGATCTTCACGCGCAGGTGCTCGGGGCCGTAGCCGAAGGCGTCGACGAGGTCCTGGGCGTGCGGGCGCAGGCGGGCGACGAGACGGTCGACGTACCCGGTCACGGTGCGTGCGCGCTGCGCCGACAGGCGCCCGTTGATCAGGTACCAGGCGAGGTTGCGCTCGATGGTCGTGAGCCCGAACAGGTCGCGCACCCACGTGAGGACCTGCCGCGTGCCCGCGTCCTCGATCGTGTCGAGGGCCTGGGTGAACGCCTCCCAGTGCAGCAGGTCGGCGTGCGCCTTCGCCATCTCGATGAGCTCGTGCTGGTGCTGGTTGAACAGCTCGGCAGCCTTCTCGGGCGTGGCCTTCTGGGCCGGGCGCAGGGCCGAGGCGACCTCGGCGACCATGGTCTCGACGCGGTCGGTCAGCAGGTCGCGCTGGTTCCCGACGTCCTTGAGGTGCCCGACGGCGCGGCGCGGGTCGCCCACGTCGGCGATGGTCTGCGCGGCGCGCTTGAGAGGCGTGCGGTGCAGTGCGGCGTCGGCGGCCTGCTCGACCACGAACCGGGCCATCTGCCCCGGCGTGATGCCCTTGAACTCCTTGCCGTAGTCGGCCAGGAGCCGCTTGGCGACGAGCTGGAGCAGGACCGTGTTGTCGCCCTCGAACGTCACGTAGACGTCGAGGTCGGCGCGCAGGCTCGTGAGCCGGTTCTCGGTGAGGAACCCGGCGCCGCCGCACGCCTCCCGAGCCTCCTGGAGGGTGTCGAGCGCGAACCAGGTGCTCATGGGCTTGAGCGAGGCCGCCATGGTCTCGAGGTCCTCGCGCGACGCGGGGGTGTCGTTCGCGCCCGAGAACACCGAGTCGAACAGGTCGAGCAGCCGGTCGTGCGCGAAGTGCATGGCGTACGTCTGCGCGATGCGGGGGATGAGGCGGCGCTGGTGCGTGCCGTAGTCGAGGATCACGACCTCGTCGACCGCCGAGGCGCCGTTGAACTGGCGCCGCTGGTTGCCGTAGGTCACCGCGGCCGCGAGCCCCAGCTTGGACGCCGTGATCGCGGCGCCGTCGAGCGAGACGCGGCCCTGGACCAGGGAGCCGAGCATGGTGAAGAAGCGGCGTCCGGGGCTGTCGATGGGCGAGGTGTACGTGCCGTCCTCCGCGACCTGGCCGTAGCGGGCCAGGAGGTTCTCGCGCGGGACGCGGACGTCCGTGAAGTGGAGGCGACCGTTGTCGATCCCGTTGAGCCCGCCCTTGAGCCCGTCGTCCTCCCCGCCGACGCCGGGGAGGAAGGCCCCCGCGGCGCCGTCGGGCGTGGTCTCGCGGATGGGCGTGTAGAACGCGTGGACGCCGTGTTTGACGCCGTTGGTCACGAGCTGCGCGAACACGACCGCGGCCGTGCCGTTGACGGCCGCGTTGCCGAGGTAGTCCTTCCACGCCCCGCGGAACGGGGTGTGGATCACGAACTCCTGCGTCGCGGCGTCGTAGGTCGCGGTCGTCGCGATCGAGGCGACGTCCGAGCCGTGGCCAGTCTCCGTCATGGCGAACGCGCCGGGCACCGAGGCGTCCATGGCGCCCGGGAGCAGGCGGTCCTGCTGCTCGGGCGTGCCGAGGTGCAGGATCGCGGACGCGAACAGGCCCCACTGGACCCCGGCCTTGATCTGGAGCGAGGGGTCGGCGGCGACGAGCTCCTCGAACCCGGCGAGGTTGCCGCCGGCGTCGTCCTGCCCCCCGAGGCGCGTGGGGAACCCGCGCCACACCTGCCCGATGTCCACGAGCTGCTTGACCTGGTCCATGACCCGCTCGCGGTGCTCGGTGAGCGAGAGCCCCTCGATGCGGTGGAAGCGCTCCTCGCCCGCGGTCGCGCGCGCCTTGGCGCGCAGGTCCGCCCACCGGCCCAGGAGCTGGTGCGAGAGGTCGGCCACGTCGATCCGGACCTCGCCCGCGGGCATCGAGGGTGTGACGCCTGCGGCGGGGATCGAGGTGGAGGTGGCTGCGCCGTCGCCCCGGGTGGGGGTGGCGGCGGTACGGTCAGAGGTGGTGGTCATCGGGACTCCTGTGTGCCGGTGGTAGCCATGAGAGAGGTTCAGAGGTCGTCGGGAGGCGGGGCGGTCGCACCGGCCGGGTCGCCTGGGGCGGCCGGGTCGCCTGGGGCGGCCGAGGGCGCGGTGTCGGCCGCCCCGGGTGCGCGGGTGCGGGCCATGACGCCGACCGGGCCGCCCCACAGCCAGGCGGCGACCCGCTCGGTGAGCTCGTCGCGGTCGGGGGCGTCGGGGGCGTCGTGGTTCCCGAGCCACCACTCGCCGGCCCCGCGCACGAACCCGACGGCGCCCGCGGCCCACGCGGCGGCGTCGGCGGGGCTCACGTCGGTCGCGCGCGTGAAGGGCTGGGCGACGAGCTCGGTCACGGAGTCGAGGAACGCGGCGAGCGGTGCGGAGGCGGTGCGGGACGTGCCGTCGGTCCCGGCGATCGCCCCCGTCCGGGTCACGAAGTAGTAGACGTTGGGCGAGCTCGCGATCATCTCGAGGTAGACGCCGACCATGGCGCGCAGCGCCCGGCGGGGGGTCTCCGCGGACTCGGCGGCCTGGGTCAGGGCGTCGTGCATCTGTCCGACGACCGAGGCACCGATCGCGATCTGCAGCCCGGTCTTGTCCTCGAAGTAGCGGTAGATGATCGACTTCGACGTGCCCGACGCGGCCGCGATCTCGTCCATGGACACCCCCGGGCCGCCCTTGTGGACGGCCTTGCGGGCCGCGTGCACGAGCTCGGCGCGGCGGATCGCGCGGTGGTCGTCCCAGCGCGTGGAGCGGCCGTCGGTCACGGGCGGGGGCGGTGCGGTGCGCGGGGTGCGTGCGGTGTCGCGCGGGAGCACGGTGGTGCGGGGTCGTCCGGGTCGTCCGGTCGTGTCGCCGTTGATCACACAGTCCTCCAGTGGTGCCCGACGTCGGTGTCGTCCCTCGGTCTTCCGTCCGGCGGGCCGCGAGTGGCCCGGCGGGCGGCGCCCTCCCGTGGCGGGAACCGTCGGGCGCAGCGAGGTGAGGCATGTGACCCACCTCACGGTACCGAGAGTATCAGGTACTGTGGGTCTTGGACACCGCGCGGATCGCGCCCGCGGTCCCCCACCCTCAGCAACGAAGCGAGAGAGAGCAGGCGAAGTGGCCATCCCCAAGGCACCCCAGACCACCACTCCCACGGCCGACGAGCAGCCCGTCACGCGACCGGAGCGCACGCCGACGAGCTCTCCCGCCCCCCGTGACGCCTACGTCCTGGGCGGCAACCGCATCCCGTTCGCCCGCGCGGGCGGCAAGTACACGGGGGCCAGCAACCAGGACATGTTCACGGCCGCCCTCGAGGGGCTCGTCGCACGCTACGGCCTCCAGGGCGAACGCCTCGGCGAGGTCGTCGGCGGCGCGGTGCTCAAGCACTCGCGCGACTTCAACCTGGTCCGCGAGTCCGTCCTGGGCTCGTCGCTCTCGCCGCAGACCCCAGCGTTCGACCTCCAGCAGGCGTGCGCCACGGGCCTCGAGGCCGTCGTGACGGTGTCCAACAAGATCCGCCTCGGGCAGATCGAGTCGGGGGTCGCGGGCGGATCCGACACCGTCTCGGACGCTCCCATCGCCGTGAGCGAAGGGCTGCGCAAGGCGCTGCTCAAGGCGAGCCACGCCAAGAGCCTGGGTGCACGGCTCAAGGCCCTCGCGTCGATCCGCCCCGGCGACCTGGCCCCGTCCACCCCGAGCACGGGCGAGCCGCGCACGGGCCTGTCGATGGGTGAGCACCAGGCCATCACGACCGCCGAGTGGGGTGTCGGCCGCGAGGCGCAGGACGAGGTCGCCCTGAACAGCCACCTCAACCTGTCCGCCGCCTGGAAGGCCGGGTTCTTCGACGACCTGGTCACGCCGTTCCGCGGCCTCACGCAGGACCAGAACATGCGCGCCGACTCCTCGGCCGAGAAGCTCGCGTCCCTCAAGCCCGTGTTTGGCACGCACCTCACGCCCAGCGCACCCGTGCACGGGGCGGCCGCGGGCAGCGGGGCCCCGGGCCCCACCATGACCGCCGGCAACTCGACCCCCCTGACCGACGGCGCCTCCGTGGTCCTGCTCGGGTCGCGCGAGTGGGCCGCCGAGCACGACCTGCCCGTCCTCGCCCGCGTGGTCGACGCCGAGTCCGCCGCGGTCGACTTCGTGCACGGCCACGAGGGCCTGCTCATGGCCCCGGCCCACGCGGTCCCCCGCCTGCTGGCCCGCAACGGCCTGACGCTCGAGGACTTCGACTTCTACGAGATCCACGAGGCCTTCGCGTCGACCGTCCTGACGACGCTCGCCGCGTGGGAGGACGACGACTACTGCCGCACCGAGCTCGGCCTGGACGGCGCGTTCGGCTCGATCGACCGCTCGCGCCTCAACGTCAACGGCTCGTCGCTCGCCGCAGGGCACCCGTTCGCCGCGACGGGAGGGCGCATCGTCGCCACGGCCGCGAAGCTCGTCGCGCAGAGGGCTTCCGAGACCGGTCGCCCTGCCCGGGCGCTCATCTCGATCTGCGCGGCCGGCGGCCTGGGCCTCGCCGCGATCCTCGAGAGCGCAGACGTACCGACCGT
Source organism: Oerskovia sp. 140933 (assembly GCF_059651515.1). Lineage (NCBI taxonomy): Bacteria > Bacillati > Actinomycetota > Actinomycetes > Micrococcales > Cellulomonadaceae > Oerskovia > Oerskovia sp. 140933. The sequence continues at coordinate 4,511 of NZ_JAMXIO010000030.1, read as the reverse complement.
ACCGTCGGCGACGACCGCCGCGACCACCACCGAGAGCTGAGGGAGCCCACCATGACCGACAAGTACCTGTCCGCCGTGAACTCCGGCTTCACCAAGACGCTGGCCAAGAAGCTCGGCCTGCCCCGGCCCGCGGTCCTGCGCCGCTACCGCCCGGGCGACCCGCTCGTCCCCGGCCCGGTCCTCGTGATCGGCGAGCCCGGCTCCGCCGCCGACACGAACGCCGTCGCGCAGGCCCTGCTGGGGTGGGACCTCGACGTGCGGCAGAACGCCGACGCCGGGGAGACCCGCTGGGGGGCCGTCGTCGTGGTCCTGACCGGCGCCACGAGCCCGGCGGACTTCTCGGCCCCCGTGCTCGAGCTCGGCGCGAACCTGCGCCGCCTCGCGCCGGGTGGACGCGTCGTGACCGTCTCGCGTGCGCCGGCCGACGACGACACGCCCCTGCTCGCGGCGACCCGTCAGGGGGTCGACGGGTTCCTGCGCTCGCTCGCGAAGGAACTGCGCGCGGGTGCCACGGCCAACGGCATCCAGCTCACGGACGGTGCGGCGCCCGACTCGACCTCGGCCCTGGCGACGCTCCGGTTCTTCCTGTCGGGCAGCTCGGCGTTCGTCGACGGACAGCTCCTGCACGTGGGCCCGACCAGCAACGACGTCACGCCCGACTGGGACCGCCCCCTCGCGGGCCGGGTCGCGGTCGTGACGGGCGCGGCCCGCGGGATCGGGGCGGCCATCGCCCGGACCCTGGCGCGCGACGGCGCGACGGTCGTCGTGGTCGACGTCCCCGCGGCGGGCGAGTCCCTCGCGAAGGTCGCGAACGAGATCAAGGGCACGGCCCTGCAGCTCGACGTGACCGCCGAGGACGCGGGCGCCCGCATCCTCGAGCACGCACGAACCCGCCACGGCGGCCTGCACGTCCTGGTCCACAACGCCGGGATCCTGCGCGACAAGCTGCTCGCCAACATGTCGCCCGACAAGTGGGACGCCGTCATCGCGGTCAACCTGCTCTCGCAGCTGCGGATCAACGAGTACCTGCTGGGTGCGAACGGATTCTCCGAGGCCCCGCACATCGTCTCGCTCGCCTCCACGAGCGGCATCGCGGGAAACCGCGGACAGACGAACTACGGCGCCTCCAAGGCCGGGGTGATCGGCCACACGCGCGCGACGGCACGCCTCCTGGCCCCGCTCGGCGGCTCGGCCAACGCGGTAGCGCCCGGGTTCATCGAGACCGACATGACGGCCTCGATCCCGCTCGTCCAGCGCGAGATGGCGCGGCGCGTGTCCTCGCTCCAGCAGGGCGGGCTGCCGATCGACGTCGCGGAGGCCATCGCGTTCCTCGCGTCCCCGGCCGCGTCGGGCGTCAACGGTCAGGTGCTGCGCGTGTGCGGCCAGAGCCTGGTGGGCGCGTGACGGCCACCTCGCACGCCTCCCGCAACCCCCGCCTCGTCACGCTGCCCTCGCTGCCGGGACTCGGCGGCCTGTACGCGAAGGGCGTGGCGTCGTCGGGCCGGATCGCCGTGACGCGCTCCCCCGTGGGGCGCGTCCTGCCCGGGCCGCGCGACCTCGTCCTGCCCGACGTCGTCTACCGCGTCGACGACGTCCCGACGTCGGGCGTGACCGAGCACCTGACCGCGTACCAGCGGCTGATCGGCGAGCGCGTGTGCGACACGCTGCCCGCCGGGTACCTGCACGTCCTCGCGTTCCCGCTCGCGACCGCGGTCATGGTGCGCGGCGACTTCCCGCTGCCCCTGCTGGGGCTGGTGCACGTGTCGAACGCGGTCTCGGTGCACCGGCCCGTGGGGGTGGGCGACGTGCTCGAGGTGCGGGCGTCCGCCGAGCACCTGCGCGCGCACCGGCGCGGGGTCCAGGTGGACCTCGTGACCGAGGTGAGCACGGGCGGCGAGCTCGCGTACCGCGGCGTCTCGACGTACCTGGCCAAGGGGTTCGGGCTGCCGCCGGACGAGCCGCCCTCTCGGCGGATCGAGGAGGCGCCGCGCGAGGAGTTCGTGCCGCCGCTCCCGACGGCGCGCTGGGAGCTCGGCAGCGGGACCGGGCGCGCGTACGGCGCGATCTCGGGCGACCGGAACCCCATCCACACCTCGGTCCTGGGAGCCAAGGCGTTCGGCTTCCCGCGGACCATCGCGCACGGCATGTACACGGCCGCCCGCGCGCTGGCCGAGGTCGGTGCCGCGCGCGGCGACGCCTACGACTGGACGGTCGAGTTCGAGAAGCCCGTGCTGCTGCCGGGCACGGTCCAGGTCGCCATCACGCGTGTGCCCGACGGCGCAGCCCACCCGGGCGGGTTCGCGTACGTGGGGTGGCACGGACGTTCCGGGAAGCGTCACTTCAGCGGCGCCGTGACGCCGCGCTGAGCGGTCACGTCCGGGTGTCGAACCCGACGTCGGTCAGGCGACTCACCCGGGTTGCCAGACCGACGTCGGGTTCGGCACCTCTCCGTCACCCCTCGGGGGGTGGGCAGATGCCGTCCGCCAGCGAGCCCGTCCCCACGTCCAGCGCCGGTCCGGTGAACTCCGGGAACGGCCGCTCGAAGCTCATGCCGAGGACGTTCGTCACCGTCATCGACGGTTCGGCCCACTCGTCGAGCGCTCCGCAGTCCGTGATCTTCCACAGCACGACGACCTGCACCGGGCCGCTCGTGATCCGTTGCGGGAGCGCGGCGCCGTCGAGCACGCCGGGGGCGTAGGCGTCGGCGAGGACCTCGTCGACGGACTGCTGCGCGAGGGTCTCCGTGCGCAGCGCCGGCATCTCGACCGGTGGCTGGAAGAGCCATGCGTCCAGGACCGTCGCCCCCGGGACGTCACCGATCCCGACCACCGTCCCCCCGACCGGCGCGACGACCGAGAAGTCGACGATCCTCAGGACGGCCTCGCCCTGCGGGACGACTGCCACCGTCCCTCCGGAGCCCGCCCCGAGGTCCGGACCGGGTCGCAGCAGGCTGGAGGAGAACCAGGCCCCGACCAGGAGGACGGCGGCGACGACCACCAGGAGCAGGCTGCGTCCGCGGGTGGGGCGCGGGGTGAGGGCCGTGAGCGACGGGTCGCTCGTCAGGAGGCTTGTGGACGACATTGGCACAATGTACTGTGCCAATGGGCCAATAGGCCAGAGCCAGAAAGGTAGTGCTCGTGCGACTCGTCCCTCCCCTCCTTCTCGCCGGCCTCGTGGTGCTGCTCCTCGTGGCCCTCAACGCGAACCGCCGCGTCAGCGCGGGCGACGTCCGATGGATCGCAGGGACCCCCGACGTCCCCGCCGCCCAGGCCGACGTCTACCGCCGCTATCTCACCCGGCACCGCCAGCACCGGATGGTCGGCGGGCTGCTCGGGACGACGCTCGGCATCCTCCTCGGGCTCCGCTGGAACATGGAGGTCTCGCTCGCGACCGTGCTCTTCTGCGGCCTGACCGGCGTCCTCGTGGGGTCCCTGTCGGCCGAGACGTACCGGCTCGCGCGCCCACGCGCCACGGACGGCGAACCCTCGCTCCGCACCGCCTCGCTCGCCCCGCGCCCGTCGCTCGAGCGCGGACGGACCGTCGTCGTCGCTCGCGCACTCCTCGCCGGGTCGCTGCTCCTCGGCGCGGTCGCCGCAGGGGCCGGGCACATCGCCCCGCTGCTCGTCGCGCTCACCGGGATCGCCGTCGCCGCGGTCGCCGAGTGGACCCAGTCGGTCGTCCGGTCGCGGCGGCGGCCCGTCCTGTCCCCCGAGGCCGCGACCGTCGACCACCGCATCCGGTCCTTCGCCGCCAGGTCGCTCGCGTGGCTCGAGGCAGGGGTCGCGACGCTCACGGTCAGCCAGGCGATCGCCTCGGTCCCGGCGTCCTCGCCACCCCTCGCGCTCGCCCAGACGCTCTGCTCGCTCGCCCTGCTCGTCGCGTCGTTCGTGCTGGTGCACCGGGCGTCACCCCAGCGGCCCTGGTCCGTGAACCTCCGCCCGGCCAGGGCGGTCCCGTCGGGCACGGGGGCCGGCGGCGCTCGATGATCGTCCAGGTCGACCCCCGGTCCCCCGTCCCGGTCTTCGAGCAGATCCGCGCCCAGGTGAGCCGGCTCATCGCGTCGGGGCAGCTCCGTCCGGGCACGCGCCTCCCCACGATCCGTGATCTCGCGACCGACCTCGACCTGGCCCGCGGGACGGTCAACAAGGCCTACGACGCGCTCGCGCGCGACGGCCTCGTCGAGACCCTGGGCCGGCACGGCACGATCGTCCTGGGTCCCGAGCGCGCCGTCGTCGGACCCGACGACGTCACGTCCGCGGCCGACGCCCTCGCCCTGGTCGCGCAGCAGACGGGGCTCGACGGCGCAGCCACCCGTGCGGCCCTCGACGCAGCCCTCGAACGGCTCCGCGCCCGTTCGTCGGCCGAGGAGTGAGCCGGCGCCCGTCCGACGGACCGGGAGCGCCTGCGGCACGTCGGGACGGGGATCCGCCTCGCCATCGGGGTGCCGAACCCGAGGCCACCGGGGTGCCGAACCCGAGGTCGGTCAGGCACGTCTTCCGGGTTGCCTGACC